>JANLUV010000304.1:0-2675 GCA_031363685.1 Alphaproteobacteria bacterium
CCCGGGGGTCAACCAGGTTGCGCTGGTGGTGGAAAGCCTGATGACCAACCCTGGCAGTCGGCGCCACATTATCGAGGGGTGGAACGTTGCCGAACTGGACGCAATGGCGCTGCCGCCGTGCCACAAGACCTACCAGTTCCATGTATCCGGCAACCGGCTGAGCGGGCTGCTGTACCAGCGCAGTTGCGACCTTGGCCTTGGCTTCGCGTTCAACATGTGGTCGCTGGCGCTGCTGATCCGGATGCTGGCACAGCAAACCGGGCTGGAGCCGGGCGAGGCGGTGTGGATGGGCGGCGACGTCCATCTTTACCTGAACCACGGCGCGCTGGTGGAAGCGCAGTTGCGGCGCACGCCAGAGGGCAAGGCGCGGCTCGATATCGTGCGCAGGCCCGATTCGATGTTCGGTTATCGGATCGGGGATTTCGCGGTGTCCGGTTATGCCCCGCAGGCACATATTGCCGCGCCGGTGGCGGTCTGACGCGGTATTCGTTGCATATGAAACTGGATTTGACGATTGCGGATATTTGAAATAAAATAACTCAGATGAGAAATTAATCTCATCTGGAACGGCCAGCGCTCCTGACCGTTCGGGAACGAGGAGACAGGCCATTCCGGGACCGGGCGACAAGGGGGGGAATGGCGGCCGCAGGACCAACCTGCCGCCGCTCCGGCTCCACGTGCCCGAGCCGCGCTTTCGCCCCGGCGATACAGTCGATTATTCCTTTCTCGCGATCCCGCCCGCCGGAGCGACACCGCGCCCGGACGAGGCCTGTCCCGCCGGTGATACCCGCCCGCTGTGTTACGACCTGATCCGCGTGCTGGACGACGAAAACCGTGCGGTCGGCCCGTGGGACCCCCGGCTCGATCCCGCCACGCTGCGCCAGATGCTCCGCACGATGGCCCTGACCCGCGCCTTCGATGAACGGATGTATCGCGGCCAGCGGCAGGGCAAGACCAGCTTCTACATGAAGTGCACCGGCGAGGAGGCGACCTCCGTTGCAGCCGCGATGGCGCTGGACCATGATGACATGGTGTTTCCCAGCTATCGCCAGCAGGGCATCCTGATCGCGCGGGGCTATCCGCTGATCGAGATGATCAACCAGATCTATTCCAACCGGGGCGACAAGCTGAAGGGCCGCCAACTGCCGATCATGTATTCGGCGCGGGCGCAGAACTTCTTCACGATCAGCGGCAATCTGGCGACGCAATATCCGCAAGCGGTGGGCTGGGCGATGGCCAGCGCCAGTCGGGGAGATACCCGCATTGCCGCGGCATGGATCGGCGAGGGCTCGACCGCCGAGGGCGACTTTCACGCCGCGCTGACCTTCGCCGCGGTGTTCAATGCCCCGGTGGTGTTCAACGTGGTCAACAACCAGTGGGCGATTTCCAGCTTTTCCGGGTTTGCCGGGGCCGAACGCACCACCTTCGCCGCGCGCGCGATCGGCTATGGCATCGCGGGCCTCAGGGTCGACGGCAACGACGCGCTGGCGGTCTATGCCGCCACCCAGTGGGCAGCGGATCGGGCGCGGGCCAACTTGGGGCCAACCCTGATCGAACATTTCACCTACCGTGCCGAGGGGCATTCCACTTCCGACGATCCGGGCGCCTACCGCTCCGTGCGCGAGGCGCAGGACTGGCCGCTGGGCGATCCGATCACGCGGCTGTCACGCCACCTGATCGCGCTTGGCGAATGGTCGGCCGAACAGCACGTGGCGATGGACGGCGAGGTAGCCGCACAGGTCAAGCTCGCCACTAAGGAAGCGGAGAAGAACGGCGTCCTTGGCCACGGGCTGCACCATCCGTTCAAGACCATGTTCGAGGATGTGTTCGAGGAATTGCCCTGGCACCTTGAGGAACAGGCTGAGCAGGCAATCCGCGAGCGGCGGATCAAGTGGCCGGAGTGGAAGGAATGACCCTGGAAGAAGCCCCGGTGTCGCTGCACGACGCCCCGACCCGCAAGCTCAACATGATCGAGGCGATTAACGATGCGCTCGACATCATGCTCGGACGTGATCCGAACGTGGTGATCCTGGGCGAGGATGTCGGCTATTTCGGCGGGGTGTTCCGCGCCACGGCTGGCTTGCAGCAGAAATACGGCAAGACCCGGGTGTTCGATACGCCGATCAGCGAATGCGGGATCATCGGCGCGGCAGTGGGGATGGGTGCATATGGCTTGCGGCCGGTGCCGGAAATCCAGTTCGCCGACTATATTTACCCGGCGCTGGACCAGCTGGTCTCCGAAGCGGCGCGGCTACGCTATCGTTCGGCCGGGGAATTCACCGCGCCGCTTACCGTGCGTTCGCCGTTCGGCGGGGGGATCTTCGGCGGGCAGACCCACAGCCAGAGCCCGGAAGCGCTGTTCACCCACGTCGCCGGGATCAAGACGGTGATCCCCAGCACGCCGCACGACGCCAAGGGGCTGCTGATCGCCGCGATCGAGGACAACGATCCGGTGATCTTCTTTGAGCCCAAGCGGATCTACAACGGCCCGTTCGACGGCTATTATGACCAGCCGGTCAAGCCATGGGCGACGCACCCCGACAGCGCGGTGCCCGAGGGGTACTATTCGATCCCGCTCGGCAAGGCGCGGATCGTGCGGGAAGGGGAGGCGTTCACCGTACTCGCCTATGGCACGATGGTTCATGTTGCCGCTGCGGTTTGCGCGCAAAAGGGCG
>JANLUV010000307.1:0-2723 GCA_031363685.1 Alphaproteobacteria bacterium
CCGCTGATGGGCTGGGCCGGTTCGGGCGATATGCAGCAACAGGTGGTGCTGGAGTTCGCCACGCGCGAGGAAGCGCAGGCTTATGCAGACCGCCACGGCATCGAGGCGCGCGCCGTCGTCACGCCGCCGCGCCGCCTGAAGCTGCAGGCTTACGCGGATAATTTCCGCTGATCGAGGTTGCACTAGGCAGCCTCAACTGATGGAAATTGAATGTCAAATGCAGCTTTGTCCGAGACAATGTCGATAGGGCTGCCATTGCTGTCAGCCGTTGTGGCTGTGTCAGCTGGCTTCGCCGCGATGCACGACTTCACGGTATGCGCCACATGGTTGGGTATTGGATCAGGCGTGATTAGTGCGCTAGGGGTTCTATCTGGTGTTATTGCGTCGAAGGCCCGCGACAAGAAGTTGCAAGAGGCTTTCGACATGGCCGAATTTTCCGCATTGGCTCCATACCGAGCGAACTAACATTAACGCTTGGGATAGCCTCAGGCTTTAGCGATCTGGACAAAGCGCACATCCCTCGCCATATGCCGCCTTGGGAGTCGGTCGGGCGTTTGCGTCCGCCAACCTGGTCAGGTCCGGAAGGAAGCAGCCACAACGGTTTGCGGCGGGTCGGCCGGCTCCTTTACACACCGCATCTTTACCCCCCTGCATCTCAATCGACATTAGCGGGGCCAGGCCCTACCTAGAGGGTCATGGGCGATTCATCGGACATCTTCGGCGACGATCCTGCGCCGGATGACGGCGCGGACGAGCGCGTTTCCGCCGCCGAACTGGAAGCGGCGGGACAATCGGCGCTGTTCGGCGATCCCGCGCCTGCCGCTCCGGTCCCCGTCGCTGCGCCCGCTGCCGCCGCCGTGCAGCCCTATCGCGTGCTGGCGCGCAAATACCGCCCGCAGACCTTTTCCCAGCTGATCGGGCAGGACGCGATGGTCCAGACGCTGGCCAATGCGATCCGGCGCGACCGGCTGGCCCATGCCTTCCTGATGACCGGAGTGCGCGGGGTGGGGAAGACCTCAACCGCGCGGCTGATCGCCAAGGCGCTGAACTGCATCGGGCCGGACGGGCAGGGCGGGCCGACGATCGATCCGTGCGGCGCGTGCGAGCCGTGCCGGGCGATCGCTGAAGGTCGGCATATCGACGTGATCGAAATGGATGCCGCCAGCCACACCGGCGTGGACGACGTGCGCGAGATCATCGAGGCGGTGCGCTATTCCGCCGTGTCGGCGCGGTTCAAGATCTACATCATTGACGAAGTCCATATGCTCAGCCGCAATGCGTTCAACGCGCTGCTCAAGACGCTGGAGGAACCGCCGCCGCATGTGAAGTTCCTGTTCGCGACGACCGAGGTGGAAAAGCTGCCGGTGACGGTGCTGTCGCGCTGCCAGCGGTTCGACTTGCGGCGGATTTCCGCGCCGCTGCTGGCCGACCATTTCGCGAAGATCTGTGTCGCTGAAGGCGTGCCGGCCGATGCCGAGGCACTGTCGATGATTGCCGAGGCGGCCGAGGGATCGGTGCGCGACGGGCTGTCGATCCTCGACCAGGCGATTGCCCATGCGGATATGACGGGCAGTGCGGGCGAGGGTGACGGGCGGGTAACCCCGGCGCAGGTGCAGGACATGCTGGGGCTGGCCGACAAGACCGTGCAGCGCCGCTTGCTGGCCGCGCTGCTGGCGGGCGAGGCGGCGGCGGTACTCGATCTGGTGGCGGCGCAGTTTGCGTTGGGGATCGAGCCGCTGGCGTTGGTGCGTTCGCAGATGGAACTGGTCCACCGGGTGACCGTGGTCCAAGTCGGGCGGACCGGGGCCGAGGCGATTTCGGCGGACGAGCGCGCGGCGATCGACGGCTGGGCGCAGCAGCTTTCGCCCGGGCAATTACACCGGCTGTGGCAGTTGCTGCTCAAGGGCCATGACGAGGTGAAGACCGCGCCCGACCCGCTGGTGGCGGCGCAGATGGCGCTGCTGCGGGTACTGCACGCGGCGGAGATGCCTGATCCGGGGCAACTGGTGAAACGGCTGGAGCAGTTCGCGGCCAATCCGGGCGTGATTGCTGCGGCTGGGACCGCCAATGGCGCGCCAACCGGTGCGACCGGCGGTTCGGCCGCACAGCCCCCCGCGCCGGCCGCGATCGATTGGGAAGCGCTGGTCCGTCAGGTCGAGCATGGCTCGCCGATGATCGGGGCGACCATGCGGCTGGCAGTGCGGGTGATGGAACTGGCGCCGGGCCTGCTGCGCTATGAACTGGCCCCGGGCCTGCCGGGCGATCCGACCGGGGATATCCGCAAGGCGTTGGAATTCGCGACCGGGCAGCACTGGCACGTCGAGCGCGGTGACGGGCCGGCACTGCCCAGCCTGGAGGAAAACCGCGAGGCCGCAGCGGGCGCGGCGCTGGCCGCGATACGCCGGACGCCGTTGGTGGAAGCCGCCTTCGCGGCGTTCCCGGGGGCCGAAATTGTCGAGGAACATAGCGCGCCGCAGGGTCCGTCCGGGCGGACAAGCAACTGGAGCCAAACCGCATGAAGTCGATGGAAGAAATGATCCAGGCCGCCCAGAAGGCTGCAGAAACCATCCAGAAGCAGATGAACGAGGCGCAGACCAAGCTTGACCGGATGGAGGTCGAAGGCGTGTCCGGCGGCGGGCTGGTGAAGATCCGCTGCACCGCCAAGGGCCGCGTGATCGGCGTTGCGCTGGACGACAGCCTGTTGCAGATGGCCGAAAAGGGCA
>JANLUV010000339.1:0-2047 GCA_031363685.1 Alphaproteobacteria bacterium
AGGCGGCCGAACCCGGCGGCGACGATTACGAGGAGCTGCGCTACGAAGGCTTCGGCCCCGGCGGGGTGGCGATCATCGTCGAGGCGCTGACCGACAACCGCAACCGCACTGCCACCAACGTGCGCACCGCGTTCGCCAAGAATGGCGGCAACCTCGGTGCCAGCGGAGCGGTCAGCCACGGGTTCGAACGGCTCGGCCTGATCGAATACCCGGGCAAGGCGGGTGACGAGGAGAAAGTCCTCGAAGCCGCGATCGACGCCGGGGCCGACGATGTCGAATCGGACGAGGACAGCCACTCGATCTGGACCAGCATCGAAAACCTGCATCCCGTCGCGCGCGAACTGGAAAAGGTGCTGGGCGAGGCCGAAGCGGTGAAGCTGGCGTGGAAACCCAGCCTCAAGGCCAGCGTCGACGAGGACGCGGCCCGCACCCTGCTCAAGCTGATCGACACGCTCGACGATGATGACGACGTGCAGACCGTGTGGGGCAACTACGAGATTTCGGACGAGATCATGGAGAAGCTGGGCTGACGATGGGCGGATTGATCGCCAAGGCGCTGCTTTCGGGCCTGTTGATCGCCCTTATCGCGGAACTCGGCAAGCGGCTGCCGGCGCTGGGCGCGCTGATCGCCTCGCTGCCGCTGGTTTCGGTGCTGGGCATGATTCTGCTGTGGCACGCCCGCCCCGATCCCGCGAACATGGCGACCCATGCCGAGGCGACGTTCTGGTACGTGCTGCCGTCTTTGCCGATGTTCCTGGCGATCCCGGCCATGCTGCGCGCCGGCATGGCATTCTGGCTGGCGCTCGGCCTGGGGTGCCTGCTGACTGTCGGGCTTTACCTGCTGATGGTTCACTTCGGGCCGCGCCTGGGCCTCAGGATCTGAGGTGCTGATCATCGGCATCGACCCGTCACTGACCTGCACCGGCTGGGGCGTGGTGGCGAAATCGGGCAGCCGGCTGAGCCATATCGCCAACGGCCAGATCAGGACCGATCCGGCCGCCTCGCTGCCCGACCGGCTGGTGATGCTCGACCGCGAACTGACCGACGTGATCCTGCGCCACCAGCCCGATACGGGCGCGGTGGAGGAAGTGTTCGTCAACAAGAACCCGCAATCGACGCTGAAGCTGGGGCAGGCGCGCGGCGTTGCACTGCTGGCGCTGGCGCGGGCCGGAATGCCGGTCAGCGAATATGCGACGCGGCTGGTCAAGAAGGCCATCGTCGGCACCGGCGCGGCGGACAAGGCGCAAGTCCAGGCGATGCTCAAGGTGCTGCTGCCCGGGGTCAAGCTGGCCGGGCCGGATGCGGCCGATGCGCTGGCGGTAGCGATTACCCATGCGCATATGGTGCGCGGGCTGGGCGCCGGATTGCACTGATCGCGCGTGGGCTTTGACAAGCTCAGCCTGAGCGGGCGTTATATTTCGGGATTCACCATCCGCTCGTGCCGAGCTAGTCGGAGCACCCGCACCGCCCGCACCGCGTTGATCGTATAAGCCAGCATCGCCGCTTCGGCGAAGGCCGCTACCGCCGCATCGGCGACGAGCAGCTTCACCGCTGTCTCCACCGCCATGATCGCGGCGGCAAGGCTGGCAGGTAGTGCCCCGCGCCCGCGTAGCAACAGTCCGCCCGCCACCAGCCCCAGCGCCGCTTCCGCCATGCAGGCCCCGGCGATCGGCCACTGTCCCTGCAGCACCGAGAACCACCCGCCGATCGCCGCAAACACCGACAGGAGAAAGCACGCAATCGCCCCATCCCGCGCCGCGCGGCGCGCGTTCGGAACGGTCGAAACATCGGTGACGAACAAGTCCATGCGGTCTCCTCAACTCCCCCTAGCGCGGTCCGGCCAAGCCTGCCATAGAACAAAGCATGATCGCAAAGCTGACCGGCACGCTTGATGACAGCGGCCCCGATTGGGCGGTGATCGACGTCGCGGGCGTCGGCTATCTGGTCCATTGCTCGGCCAAGACGCTGGCTGGCCTGGGCATCGGCGGGGACCGGGTTTCGATCTTTACCGAGATGCAGGTGTCGGAAACCGATATCCGCCTGGTTG
>JANLUV010000373.1:0-3615 GCA_031363685.1 Alphaproteobacteria bacterium
CGCATGGATCGTCCCCGCCGGATTGTAGAGGAAGTCGCCGACCGCGGGTTTGCGCCAGTCGAGCAGGTCGACGATCGAGCCATCACGCGCGGCCGCGATGACCTCGTCGCCGCTCGCCTCGCGTACTGTGCCAATGCCGAGTTCAGCATCGTCCTCGACGGCGAGGATTATCCAGCATTCGTCCTTGCCACGCAACTGGCCGCGGGCGTGAGCGGTGGCGTCGTCGGGGTGGACCTGAATCGACAATCGCTCGGTGGTGAACAGATATTTGGCCATCACGTCGAGCACGCGTCCGGTGGGTGGCTCGAACCAGATTTCGCCAATCCGCTCCCCCGCAGGTGCCACGAACGGCGCCGGCAACGTGTCCTTGCCCCAGGGCTTGGCGACGCTGCGGATGGGAAGAACGGGGCGGATGGGAAGAACGGGGTTCACCATGATTTTCTTACTGGTTCACGGCGCCCGACAGCTTGCCGACCTTTTGCGCGCCGGCTGCAGTCGTCACCAGGATTTCGCCGTTGTCGACCACGATCATCACGCCCTCAAGCCCGATCACCGAAACGCGCGGGCCGTCGGTGTCGACCAGAACGTTGCGGCAATCGACCAGTTCCGCAGGGCCAGTGACGTGGTTGCCGGCTTCATCCTGCGCGCGGGCGGCGTGAAGCGCTTCCCAGTTGCCGATATCGGACCAGCCCATGTCGGCCGGGACCATCGCCGCGCGGGTCGTGTTTTCCATCACCGCATAATCGATGCTTTCGCTTTCGATCGCGGCGAAGGCTGCCGGGTCGGGATGGAACCGGTTGCCCTCGACCGTGCCGAGTTCGACCGCCTTACGTACTGCCGCCGCAATCGCCGGGCGATGCTTTGCCAGTTCGCTCAGGAAAAAACCGGCGCGGAACGCGAAAATTCCGCCGTTCCACGCATATTCGCCCGATTCGACGAACTGCCGCGCCCGCGCCAGATCGGGCTTTTCGACGAATTGCGCCACCCGCGCGCCCGGCCCGGCGCCGATCACGTCGCCGCGCTTGAGATAGCCGAAGCCGGTTTCCGGGGCCTTCGCCTCGATCCCGAAGCTGACCAGCCAGTCCTGCGCGGCCAGGTCTGCCGCCGCCAGTGCTGCCCCCACGAAGGCGGCGCCGTCGGCGATGTGGTGATCGCTCGGGCAGACCAGCATCACCGCGTCTGCCGGCAGGCGCAGCGCCGCCAGCGCGATGGCCGCCGCAGTGTTACGGGCCGATGGCTCGACGATCGCCTGCGCGCCGGCGGCACCCTGTAGCTGCGCGTCGACATGGGCGAGGTGCTTCGTCCCTGTCACCACCATCGGCGCGGCGAAATGCACCGGGTCGGCCGCCCGCAGCACAGTCGCTTCGAACAGGGTGTTGTTGCCCACCAGCGGGAGAAACGGCTTGGGCATGGCCACCCGGCTGCGCGGCCAGAGACGGGTGCCGCTGCCGCCGCAGAGAATGACAGGTGTGATCTGAGTCATGAATATCCCGGAGGAGAGAGTCGCGAAGGCGCCCTTCGGCGCCAATTGTTACGAGAGCACTAAACCATCAGCGCCAGCAGGTCCGCAATGGTGGTTGTCGCAAAACCAACGGCACTATCCGAAATGCCATAGGGAATGAGCAGCCGTTCGCCAACCGGCAGGACGCCGCAAGTATAGACCACATTGGGCACATAACCCGAGCGATCAGCGTCAACAGCGGTGAGCACGGGTTCGCGGGTCCGGCCGATCAGTTTTGACGGATCGTCGCGGTCAAGCAGCGCCGCGCCCAGCGCATATTTGCGCATCGCGCCGACCCCATGGGTGAACAACAGCCACCCCGCGGCGGTCAGTATCGGGCTGCCGCAATTACCGATCTGGATGAATTCCCAGGGATATTTCGGCTCCATCAACAACGTGCCCTCGGTATCCCAGCATGACAGGCTGTCCGAACGGAGCAAATACAGGTTCTTGCCATCCTGCCGCCCGATCATCATGTATTCGTCGCCGATTTTCTGCGGAAACAGCGCCATGCCCTTGTTGCGCCCGGCCCGGCCAGTAATCGGCTCCAGCACGAAGTTCTTGAAATCGGATGTGCGCAGAAGTTCCGAGCGGATCGAACTGCCCGAATAAGCGGTGTACGTCCCGATCCATTCATACGTGCCGTCGTCGTGGCAGAACCGGACCAGCCGCAAGTCCTCCAGCCCACCTTTCTGCTGCTCGGTGATCGGGAAAATCACCGTATTGGACAGGCTCGATTCCTCGTGCCGGTGGACCGTCACGGCGCAATCCGCACAGGCCAGATCGGCGTTGTCGAGCTCCACCGCCGTGGCGAACGCGCTCTGCGGCCAGAGCGAGAAGTTGCCATCGGCTTCGGCGATGCCTTCGCGAAAAACGATCGAGCTGATATGTCCCTCGCCCACCGCGCGCAGCGACATGATGAAGCGCACCGCGCCGTTGCTCATGCCCGACTGGTCGGGATGCGGCACGATCGACGGGTTCATCAGCGCTGCGGCGGCGTACGTGTATTCGTGGCAGAAATAGGCCCCGATCAGCCGCTTGCGCGACCGCGAAAAGCGCGCCGGATCAAGCCCGAGCGCCGCTTCGACCTCGCGGTAGCGCTCCTCGAACATCTGTTCGGTCTGCCAGTGGCGCTCGTCGAAATCGGCCAGCACCCGCCGGTACTCGGCGCTTGCGGCGCGTTCCGACAATCCGGCGATATCCTCGACCAGGCGGCGCGCCCGGTCACCTTGCGCGGTGGCGGATTGCCAGCCAAGGTGGAACGGTCGCAGCACCACCCGCGAAGGATCAGCATGCAGCCGGGTATCAAGGATATGCAACGGGCTGAGCGGCTGCAGGCCGGGGTACGGAGGCCTGGCCGGCAGGGTGTGATGGGGTGCTTCGCAATCCCGGCTCAAAGGTATCTCCCGGTTTTTCCGCCACGACCCGGTCGGCCGCCGCCAAGGCTAGCATGGAATAGTGAGCCAGTTGAAACGCGAGAATCGACTCGGCCCCACAATTTTCGTTTACACCGCGCGGGGTTATCCCATCACGGCAGCGTCCGGTAGCAACGTCGGCAAGCACGACGCCGCGATCGTTGGCGCCGAAGAACCAGCTGTGCGCGGTGCGCGCGTGGGCGATCCAGCGGGGATCGCCGGTTACGCCATACGCACTGCGCGCGGCTTCGACCGCTGCCTGCGCTTCGAGCGGCTGCTGGTCGAACGGCAACGATTCGTGCCGCCGCCCGAACGTCTGCGAACCGACCGGGCGGAAATGCCCGGCCGCCGCCGTCTGATGCGCCGCGATCCATTCCAGCGTTTCGAGGCCCGCCGCGACCCATTCCGGCCGGCCGGCCGAAGCGCCCGCTTCGATCAGGGCCTGCGACAGGCGGGGGTTGTCATAGCCGAGCAGCGCTTCGAACCAGTTCCAGTCGGGCCGGCGGCCGCGCTCGAGCAGGGCGTAAAGCAGCGCCCCGCCGCGTTCGAGCAAGGCCTCGGCGCCGCCATGGCCCGGCACCGTGCGCAAGACCGCCGCCGCACCCAGCACCGCGAATGCCGCCGAACGGGGGTATTCGAGCTGCAGGAAATGGCCATGAACCACATCGAACCAGCGCCGCGCCCAGCGCCGGATGTCCG
>JANLUV010000472.1:0-7909 GCA_031363685.1 Alphaproteobacteria bacterium
ACGGCATGCCGGTGTTCGATGTCGAAAAGGCCAAGACCGTGATGTTCATCAAGCGCAGCATGGGCGGGGTCGGCTATGCGGGGGTCGACAACGACGTGTTCTACATGGACCAGACCATGATGCTCCTCGCCGACGCGAAGAAGATGGTCGAGGATATCGTCAAGGCGCTGCAACACTGATGCGGGGCGCCAGCGGCATGCGGGCTGCCGTCGGGGTTGCCCTGCTTGCCCTTGCGCTGTCCGGCTGCGTCGAGCGGATCGCCGAAAGCCGGGTGCGCTCCGCGCTGGTCGATGCCGGGCTGCCGGACGACATTTCCACCTGCATGGCGCGGCGGATGGTTGACCGGCTGACGATTTCGCAGTTGCGCAAGCTCAGGGCCTTGCAGGGGCCGAAACGGACCGTCGCGCAATATGTCGAGGCGGTGCGCCAGGTGGGGGACCGCGACGTGATCGAGGTGACGTCCAGTTCCGCCGTGCTGTGTGCGACGGGTTTCGGCTGAGGGACGACGGAACGCCGCCTTCGGCGCTGGACCTTGGGCCTGCGCTTTCCTAAGGCCGGATGGGCAGACGAGGTTATCCGACTTATCCCGGGGAGAACACACCTTGCGCAAGCTGGGCCTGATCGGCGGCATGACATGGCTGTCGACTCGAACGTATTACGAACACATCAACCAGCTGGTGCAAGCGAAGGCCGGCAAGCGGGCAAGCGCGCCGTTGCTGATCGAGAGTCTTGATTTCACCGCCCTTCAGCGGCTGCAGACCCGCGAGGAATGGGCACGCGCAGCGGGCGTGCTGGCAGACAGCGCGAAACGGCTGGAGCAGGCCGGGGCAACCGCGCTGCTGATCGGCGCCAATTCGATGCACAAGATCTATGAGCCGGTCGCGGCGGCGGTTTCGGTCCCGGTGCTGCACATCGCCGAATGCGTCGGCACGCGGATGGCGGCGGACGGGGTGAAGAAGGCCGCGCTGATCGGCCCGCGCAACGTGATGGTGGAAAGCTTTTACCGCCGCAAACTGATCGAGCGCGACGTGGAACTGCTTCCGCCCGTGTTGAAGTTCGTCGATGCGCTGGACCGGATCATCTATGACGAGCTGATGCTGGGCAAGGCGACCCGCCAGGCCCAGCGCGAGCTGAAGACGATCATCGTCGAACTGCAGAAGGACGGCGCGCAGGCGATCGTGCTGGGCTGCACCGAGCTGGAAATGGTGATCGACGTCGATGCCAACGTGCTGCCGATCTACGATTGCACGCGCATCCATGCCGAAGCCGCAGTGGACTGGATTCTGGGCGATTGATGGTTTTCCGCGCTCCCTATGCCTCTGATCCGGCGCGCAGCAGGGGGCGAGAATTTACGGCTGACGAAACGGTTACGCGCGGCCCGCGCGGCCCTTATCAGCGCGACCGTGACCGGATCATCCATTCGATCGCGTTCCGCCGGTTGCGCCACAAGACCCAGGTGTTCATTGCGCCGGATGGCGATCACTACCGCGTCCGGCTGACCCACAGCCTGGAAGTGGCGCAGATCGGCCGGGTGATCGCCCGCGCGCTGGGGCTGGACGAGGACCTGACCGAGGCGCTGTGCCTGGCGCACGATATCGGCCACCCGCCGTTCGGCCATTCCGGCGAGGCAGCGCTGGACGCGGCGATGCAGGCTTACGGCGGGTTCGATCACAACGCCCACTGCCTGCGCACGCTGATGCGGCTGGAAAGCCCCTATTGCGAGTTCGACGGGCTGAACCTGACGTGGGAACTGCTGGAGGGGCTGGCCAAGCACAACGGCCCGGTCATGCAGCCGAACTGGGCGCTGGCCGAACTGGACGCCGCGTTTCCGCTGGAGCTGGGCGACTGGCCCAGCCTTGAAGCGCAAGTGGCGGCGCTGGCGGATGACATCGCCTATGACAACCACGACATCGACGATGGCCTGCGCGCGGGGTTCCTGGAACTTGACGATCTGCTGGAGCTGGATTTCGTGGCGGACGGCTGGCGCGCGGTGGAGCGGCGCTTTCCGACCGCCCCGCGCGAGCGGCAACTGCGCGAACTGGTCCGCAGCCAGATCGGAGTGATGGTCATCGACCTGATCGCCGAAACAAAGGCCCGGGCCGACGGGTTCGGCAGTGTAGCCGAAGTGCGCGCGGCCGGGCGGCAGACGGCAGCGTTCTCGCCCTGGCTGACCGAGGCCGAGCGGCGGCTCAAGCGGTTCATGTATGACCGGCTTTACTACCACCCCGACCAACTCGCCACGGCCGAGCGGGCGTGCGAAGTGATGGCCGGGCTGTTTGCGGCTTATTCGGCTGACCCCGGGCTGATGGGGCCGGGCTGGGCCGAGCGGCTGCAGGAGGGGGAGCCCGAACGCAGCCGTCATATCGCCGATTACATCGCCGGGATGACCGACCGCTTCGCGATTTCGGCCTATGCCCGGATCACCGGGCGGACGCCCGAGGGGCTCAGTAATGTGTAAGGCGGGCAATGTATAAGGCGGGTAATGGCTAGGCCGGTGCGCATCTGCCTGATTGGGGCAACCGGGCTGGTCGGGACCGCGCTGGTCAGCGCCTGCACCGGGCGGCGGGACGTGCGGCTTACTGCGGTCAGCCGCCGCGAGCTGGACTTGCCGCCGGGCGCCCGGATGGAAGTGTTGCTCGCGGACCCGGGCCGCTGGGACGACGCGATTGCCGGGGCGCGGCCCGATGTGCTGGTCTGCGCGCTGGGGACGACCTGGGCGGCGTCCGGCAAGGACGAGACTGCGTTCCGCGCGGTGGATCAGGGGCTGGTCCTCGATTGCGCCCGCTGGGGCGTGGAGGCCGGGGTGCGGCAGTTGATCGTAGTGTCCTCGGTTGGGGCGGACACGGCGGCGAAGTCGTTGTATTTGCGGGTGAAGGGCGAAGTCGAGGGCGCGCTGGCGAAATTTGGTTATGCCCGGCTCGACATCCTGCGGCCCGGCCTGTTGCTGGGCGCGCGGGCGGAACGGCGGCCGCTGGAACGGCTGGGGCAGATCGTGGCGCCGGCGATCGACCGGCTGCTGCTGGGCGGCCTGTCGCGCTATCGCTCGATCCGGGCGGCGACGCTGGCCGAGGCGATCCTGGCACTGGCGCACACCAAGGCGCGCGGCCGGTTTGTGCACGAGCATGAGGCGCTGCTGCGGGCGATCCGGCGGCAGGCATATGAAGCCCAGGTCAAGGCCGCCGTGGCCGCTGCTGTGGATTAAGGAGGAGCCGGAGGGCACCCGCCGTTGACTTCGCATCTGCACAAAGCCATCGCCGGTATCGACGCTGATCGCGCGGGAGAGTTCTGGCGAGTCGCCTTATGGTGGTGCGCTGGACGCCGAAGGAGCAACCGCCCCGGAATCTCTCAGGCCAATGGACCGCGTGGGTCGATAGCGACGCTCTGGAAAGTGTTCTCCTTTCGGGGAGGGCCGCCGAAGGGGTAACCTCGATCCATTGCCTCTGTGATGGGGTGGGAACGGGGGAAAGCTCTCAGGTTTCCGTGACAGAGGGGGCACCGATTGGTGTGCCAAACTGTGCGGAGCTGTGTCTTGAGCGAAGAAAACGATAATTTCGACGATCTTCCGGCCGAGCCGCTGACCCTGCCGCTGGATGCGTGGCACCGTGCGCGCGGGGGCCGGATGGTCGAGTTCGCCGGGTACTGGATGCCGGTGCAGTACGTTGGCGCAGGTGGGGGCATCATCGCCGAGCACGTGTGGACGCGTGAGCATGCCGGGCTGTTCGACGTGAGCCACATGGGCCAGTTGGCGGTCAGCGGCCCCGATAACGACATGGCGGCGGCGGCGACGGCGCTGGAAGCCTTGTTGCCCGGTGACATTTCGGCGCTGAAACCGGGGCGGCAGCGCTATTCGCTGCTGCTGGACGAGGATGGCGGCATCCTGGATGACCTGATGGTCACCAATCGGGGGACGCATTTCTACCTGGTCGTCAACGGCGCGACCAAGTGGGACGATATCGGCCACTTGCGCGAGTTCCTGCCGGACGAGATCACGCTCAATCATCTGGACGAGCAGGCTTTGCTGGCGTTGCAAGGGCCGGAAGCGGCGGCGGCGCTGGCCGTGCTGGTGCCGGGGGCGGCCGAACTGAAGTTCATGCAATCGGCCGTGCTGGACTGGAACGGCGTGATGCTGGGGATCAGCCGATCGGGCTATACCGGCGAGGATGGGTTCGAGATTTCGGTGCCGGGCGAAGCGGCGGCGGCGCTGGCCGAGGCGCTGGCGGCGCTGCCGCAAGTGAAGCCGGTCGGCCTTGGCGCGCGCGATTCGCTGCGGCTGGAGGCGGGGCTGCCGCTGTACGGTCACGACCTGTCGCCCGAAACCGATCCGGTCAGTGCCGGGCTGGCGTTTGCGATCAGCAAGCGCCGCCGGGCCGAGGGAGGATTCATGGGCGCCGGACCGGTGCTGAAGGCGTTGGCAGACGGCGCGCCGACGGTGCGGGTCGGCCTTGCGCTGGAAGGCCGGATGGCCGCGCGCGAGGGCGCATCGGTCCATGCTGGCGCCGATCCGGTTGGAACCCTGACCTCGGGCGGGTTTTCGCCCAGCCTCAATCATCCGATTGCCATGGCCTATGTCGGCATGGCCCATGCCGCGTCCGGCACCCGGCTGAGTATCGACGTGCGCGGCAAGCAGTTGAGTGCGACGGTCGTGCCGATGCCGTTCGTCCCCCACCGCTATTTCCGCTGAGGAGCGCCCGATGACCATTTATTACACGCAGGATCATGAATGGATCGCCGTCGACGGCGGTGTCGGCCCAATGACCGGAACAGTCGGGATCACCGCTTACGCGCAAGGCCAGCTGGGCGACATTACTTATGTCGACCTGCCGGACGTGGGCGCGGTGCTGGCCAAGGGCGAAGCGCCGTGCGTGGTCGATTCGGTCAAGGCGGCGTCGGACGTCTATACGCCGGTCAGCGGCACCGTGGCCGAAGTGAACCCGGCGCTGGAGGAAGCGCCCGAACTGGTCAACGAGCAACCCGAAACCGGCGGCTGGCTGTTCCGCGTTGCGCTGTCTGATCCGGCGGAACTGGCCGGCCTGATGGACAAGGCGGCGTACGACGAGTTCGTGAAGGGGTTGTAAGCCGATGCGGTATCTTCCCCTGACTCCGGCCGAACGGACGGACATGCTCCGCGTGATCGGCGCTGGCGCGATCGACGAGCAGTTTGCTGATGTCCCGGCCGAGGCACGGCTGTCCGGCCCGGTGCCTGGCCTGCCGCTGCACGCCAGCGAAATGGCGGTCGAGCGGCACATGGCCGCGCTGGCTTCGCAAAATCTGGCGGCGGGGGCGGCGCCGTTTTTCCTTGGGGCAGGGGCCTATCGCCACCATATTCCGGCCTCGGTCGACCATCTGATCCAGCGCGGCGAGTTCCTGACCGCCTATACCCCGTACCAGCCGGAAATCGCGCAAGGTACGTTGCAGGTGTTGTTCGAGTTCCAGACGCAGGTGGCGCGGCTGTTCGGAACCGAGGTGGCCAATGCATCGATGTACGACGGATCGACCGCGTGCTGGGAGGCCATCGCGATGGCCGGGCGGATCACGAAACGGGCGAAAGCGGTGCTGTCGGGCGGACTGCATCCGCACTACACTGCCACTGCAACGACGATGGCCCGGTTTACCGGCGACGTGATCGACGCGCGCATCCCGGAGCTGATCGCGGAGCCTGATGACGCCGCGCTGATCGCGGCAATCGACGGTGAGACTTCGGCAGTGGTGGTGCAGTATCCCGACATCCTGGGCCGCATTCCCGATCTCGCCGCGATTGCCGATGCGGCGCACGCCAAGGGCGCGCTGCTGATCGCGGTGGTGACCGAGCCGGTCGCGCTGGGGCTGATCGAGGCCCCGGGTGTGCTGGGCGCGGACATCGTGGTGGGCGAGGGGCAGTCGCTGGGGGTGGGCCTGCAGTTCGGCGGGCCGTATCTGGGCCTGTTCGGGTGCCGCGAGAAGTTCGTGCGGCAGATGCCCGGGCGGCTGTGCGGGCAGACGGTGGATGCCGACGGCAAGCGCGGGTTCGTGCTGACGCTGTCGACCCGCGAGCAGCATATCCGGCGCGAGAAGGCGACCAGCAACATCTGCACCAATTCCGGGCTGTGTGCGCTGGCGTTTTCGATCCACATGACGCTGCTGGGCGGCGACGGGCTGGCGAAGCTGGCGCGGGTGAACCATGCGGCGGCACGGCGGACCGCCGAGGCGTTGAGCAAGGTGCCGGGGGTGAGCGTGCTCAATGACGTTTACGTCAACGAGTTCACCGTGATCCTGCCGCGCGATGCGCGCGACGTGGTGCGCGAACTGGCGGAATATGGCGTGCTGGGCGGGGTATCGCTGGGGCGGCTCTATCCGCAGGCCGAAGCGCTTCATCGCGGGCTGCTGGTGACGGCAACCGAGACGACCACCGAGGATGATATTCACGCGTTCACCGCGATCCTGGGCGAATTGCTGGTCGATACCCATGAAGGAGCCCCGACATGACCGCAGTCAATCCTTCAGGGTGGCGGCCGGAACTGGGTGCCGGCGGCGCGGCCGCGAGCGTCACTGCCAGCGGTGCAGCGACCGGGATTGTCACCGCCAGCGGTGCAGCGACCGGGATTGTCACCGCCAGCGGTGACCGGGGGCTGATGCTGGAAGAACCGCTGAGCTTCGAACTGGGGCGGGCCGGAACTTGCGGCGTGGACCTGGACGAGCCGGAGCGCGATATCCTGCCCGGTCTGGCGAAGTTCCGGCGTCAGGCCGCCCCGGCGCTGCCCGGGCTGAGCGAGCCGGAGACGGTGCGGCATTACACGCGGCTGTCGCGGCAGAACTATGCGATCGACCTCGGGCCGTTTCCGCTGGGTTCGTGCACGATGAAGCACAATCCGCGCCTGAATGAGAAGATGGCGCGGCTGCCGGGCTTTGCCGATATCCATCCGCTCCAGCCACAGCAGACGGTGCGCGGGGCGATTGCGGCGATCGTCGAACTGGCCGACTGGCTGGTCGCGCTGACCGGCATGCATTCGGTGGCGATGACGCCCAAGGCCGGCGCGCATGGCGAATTGTGCGGGTTGCTGTGCATTCGCGCCGCGCTGGAAGCGCGCGGCGATGCGCGGGCGGTGGTGCTGGTGCCGGAATCGGCGCATGGCACCAACCCGGCGACTGCCGCGTTTGCGGGATACCGGGTGGAGAACATCCCGGCGACCGCCGATGGCCGGGTGGATCTGGGTGCGTTGACGGCGCGACTGGGACCGGACGTGGCGGCGGTGATGATCACCAACCCCAACACCTGCGGGCTGTTCGAGCGCGAGATGAAGGCGATTTCCGACGCGGTCCACGCGGCCGGGGCCTTTGTTTACTGCGACGGGGCCAACTTCAACGCGATTGTCGGCAAGGTGCGGCCCGGCGACCTTGGCGTCGATGCGATGCATATCAACCTGCACAAGACCTTTTCCACCCCGCACGGCGGCGGCGGGCCGGGTTCTGGGCCGGTGGTGCTGTCGGCCGCGCTAACGCCGTTCGCGCCGCTGCCGTTCGCGCGGCGGACGGCCGATGGCGGGATGCGGCTGGTCGAGGAAGAGGATGCTTCGACCGACCATCCGCAGGCATTCGGACGGATGACGGCATTTCACGGCCAGATGGGCATGTTCACCCGCGCGTTGACCTATATCCTGAGCCACGGCGCGGACGGCCTGCGGCAAGTGGCGGAAGACGCGGTGCTGAATGCCAACTATGTGCTGCGCAGCCTGGAGGACGTGTTGCACGCGCCCTTCGCCAAGGCGGGCCCGTGTATGCACGAGGCGCTGTTCAGCGATGACGACCTGCCTGACGGTTTCACCACGCTCGATATCGCGAAAGGCCTGATCGACGAGGGGTTCCACCCGATGACGGTCTATTTCCCGCTGGTGGTCCACGGCGCGATGCTGATCGAGCCGACCGAGACCGAAAG
>JANLUV010000531.1:0-3333 GCA_031363685.1 Alphaproteobacteria bacterium
CGCCAAGCTCGCCTATGGCGACAAGCCGACCGGGCCGATCCCGGCCAATTCCGACCTCTACTTCGACATCGAAGTGCTCGGCGTGATGAACCGCCAGCAGTTCGACCAGCAGCGCCAGATGATGCAGACGATGCGTTCGCAAAGCCCGCATGGCGGCGCAGAAGGCGCCCCGGTTCCCGAAATGGCTCCGGAAATGGCGCCGCAGCCCTAATTTACCCATTCTTCGAAAGGTCTGGCTGAAACCATGTCGGTCGATACTGCCACCGTGGCAAAGATTGCCGCGCT
Source organism: Alphaproteobacteria bacterium (assembly GCA_031363685.1). Classification (GTDB taxonomy): domain Bacteria; phylum Pseudomonadota; class Alphaproteobacteria; order Sphingomonadales; family Sphingomonadaceae; genus Novosphingobium. Next base: position 286 of record JANLUV010000531.1, read on the forward strand.
GGCCCGCATCAAGGTCACCGAGCCCGAACTCGCGGCGATGGTCCCCGAACTCAACGGCATCCTCGCCTGGGTCGAACAGCTTCGCGAAGTCGACGTGACCGGGGTCGAACCGATGACTGCGGTCATCCCCAACTTGCTGCGCCTGCGCGATGACGTGGTGACCGACGGCGGCATCCGCGATGCGGTGCTGGCCAATGCGCCCGCGCCCGAACACGGCTTCTTCGGCGTACCCAAGGTGATCGAATGATGGCTGAAGTCACCGATCTCGGCGTTGCCGAACTGCGTGAAGGCGTCGCCGGCGGCGCATTCACCGCCGTCGAAGTGGCCAATGCGTTCAACGCCAATGTCGCCGCCGCGCAAGGCCCGCTGAACGCGTTCATCGTCACCACCCCGGAACGGGCGCTCGAAGCCGCCCGGCTGGTCGATGCAGACCGCGCTGCCGGCAAGCCGCTGGGCAAGCTCGCCGGCGTGCCGATCGGGATGAAGGACCTGTTCGCCACCAAGGGCGTGCAGACCACCGCCGCCAGCCACATCCTCGAAGGGTTCATCCCCGAATACGAAAGCACCGTCAGCGCGAAGCTGTGGGCGGCGGGCGCCGGGATGCTGGGGAAGCTCAATCTCGATCAGTTCGCAATGGGCTCCTCGAACGAGACCAGCCACTTCGGCAACGTCATCTCGCCGTGGCGGCGCAGCGATAACGCCAACGCGCAGCTCGCCCCCGGCGGCTCCTCCGGCGGCAGCGCGGCAGCGGTGTCTGCGCGGCTGTGCCCGGCTGCCACCGGAACCGACACCGGCGGCTCGATCCGCCAGCCCGCCGCCTTCACCGGCATTGCCGGGATCAAGCCGACGTATGGCCGCTGCTCGCGCTGGGGCATCGTCGCGTTCGCGTCCTCGCTCGATCAGGCCGGGCCGATGGCCCGCTCGGTGCGCGACTGCGCGATCATGCTCGAGGCGATGGCCGGGTTCGATCCAAAGGATTCGACCTCGCTCGACCTGCCGGTGCCCGAATGGGAATCCGGCCTCAACCCCAGTCTCGCCGGCAAAAAGGTCGGCATCCCGCGCGAATACCGGATGGACGGGATGGACCCCGCAGTCGCGAAAAGCTGGGACGACGGGATCGCCTGGCTGAAGGACGCCGGGGCCGAGATCGTCGATATTTCGCTGCCGCACACGCAATATGCGCTGCCGGCTTATTACATCATCGCCCCGGCCGAAGCCTCGTCGAACCTCGCCCGCTATGATGGTGTGCGCTACGGCCTGCGCGATCTGCCCGCCAAGGAATCAGGAGGGGGCGCGAACTTGCAGGACATGTACGCCGCCACCCGCGCGGCGGGCTTCGGGGCCGAGGTCAAGCGCCGGATCCTGATCGGGACCTACGTACTCTCGGCCGGGTTTTACGACGCCTATTATACCCAGGCGCAGAAGGTCCGCACCCTGATCGCGCGCGATTTCGCCAACGCGTGGAACCACTGCGACGTGATCCTCGCCCCCACCACGCCGACCGCCGCCTTCGCCCTTGGCGAGAAAAGCGATGATCCGCTGGCGATGTACCTGAACGATGTGTTCTCGGTTCCCGCCAGCCTCGCCGGCCTGCCCGCGATGTCGGTCCCCGCCGGGCTGACCGCGCACGGGCTGCCGCTCGGCCTGCAGATCATCGGCAAGCCGTTTGACGAGCAAGGTGTGCTCAATACCGGCCTCGCCATCGAACAGCGCGCCGGTTTCACCGCCCGGCCGCAGAGGTGGTGGTAAGCTTTGGCAGGTTGCCGCGTGGCCGCACTGATTGTAATCCTTGGGAACGGCGCTGTTGGCTGCGCTGCCTGGCAAAGCGGGGCATTCCAATGTCGGCTTATAAAGATGATTTAGATTCTAAAGGGTACCTCGTTCTTCCGGGTGCCCTCCCGGCGGAGGTTTGCGCCGTGTTCGGACTAACCGTCATAGCCGAGCATGAGCGGCTGATCGAAGCTGGCTGGAAGTTCGCCGAGTCCGGCGCAATGGCCGGTCATCTCAATTTCCGGATGGGAGAGCCCGGCCGCGTGTTGTTGGCGGCAGTAGAGGAAGCCGGGATCCCCGCGCTCGTGGCCAGTCTTGCCGGTGAGCCAGTGTTCCTCGCGCAGGGCGTTGGCAACCTCAACCTGCCAGGAAGCCACGCGCAGGACTATCATATGGACGGCAACTTCCAGCGGCGCTTGTTCATCGCCAATGTGTGCCTGGTACCCACCGATATTGCCAACGGCGCCACAGCACTTGTGCCTGGAAGCAACCATGCGGCCATGTCCTACTGGCGTTTTTCCCGCGGTGGCTGGCCCGCGCGCGCGGTAAGGCCCGCGCTGAAGCCCGGCGACGTGTTGATCCGCCCATCCAATTTGTGGCACCGGGGTACGCCCAATCGCACGGCTCGGCCGCGTCCGATGGGCGCGTTCTCGTGGCTACCGCAGAGCCTCGGCGGCGCGCCGGGCGAGATCGCTGACCTCGACGGGCCGCTGACAATCTTCGGCAACAAGTATTATGGCCGTTGGCGGCGCATGAAGGAATTCACCGCTGTGCGTCTGCCGTGGATGGACGAAGGATTGCGCCTCGGCAAATCGTTCTATCAGGATTGGCGCGCTGCTTCGTGAGCAATGGCGGGTACGTGGTGCCCAACGCGCCGCTATCCGCTCCCCCCGCACGCTTTGAGGTGCTGGATAGTTGGCGCGGCGTCGCCGCGCTGGCGGTGGCGCTGCGCCATATCAACGGCACCGCGCCGTTCCTCAGCGGCGATTTCCACGGCGCCTTGCGCCATGCGGTCGATTTCTTCTTCGTCCTGTCCGGCTTCGTCATCGCCGCCAGCTATGGCCAACGGCTGGCTGGCGGGTTCTCGCTGCCCCGGTTCATGGTGCTGCGCTGGGGCCGCGTCTGGCCGCTCCACGCCGCGATGGTGCTGATTTATCTCGCGCTGGAAACCGCGCTGGCGCTGAAGGGCGCAGGCGGGGTGCTGACCGGGCGCGAGCCGTTCACCGGCCCGCGTGGTCTTGCCGCGCTGCCCGCCTCGTTCCTGCTGCTGCAGGCGTG
>JANLUV010000006.1:0-5658 GCA_031363685.1 Alphaproteobacteria bacterium
TGGCTGTGCGATCACGCGGCTGAAACCGTGCCGGTGCTGCAAACCGGCAATACCTCGCTCGGGGTCAACATGCTGGCTCACCTGGTGCGCGAGGCGGCGCAGCGGCTGGGCGAGGAGTGGGACATCGAGATCGTCGAGACGCATCACCGGATGAAGGTCGATGCGCCGTCGGGCACCGCGCTGCTGCTGGGCGAGGCCGCCGCCGAAGGGCGCGGCATCGCACTGGCGGAAAATTCCGAGCGCGGGCGCGACGGGATCACCGGGGCGCGCGAAGTCGGCGCGATCGGCTTTGCTTCATTGCGCGGCGGCAGCGTGGCGGGCGACCACACCGTCCACTTTCTGGCCGACAATGAACGCATCGCGCTGTCGCACCTGGCTGAAAACCGCCTGATTTTCGCGCGCGGCGCGGTACGCGGGGCGCAGTGGCTGATCGGCAAGGAGCCGGGCCGCTACCAGATGGCGGCCGTTCTGGGGCTTTGATGACCCGCCACGCGATCTTCGAGTTCTTCCGGCGGCTGGCGGAGCTTAATCCTGCGCCCGACACCGAGCTGGCATTCGGCAATACCTATCAGTTGCTGGTCGCGGTGGTGCTGTCCGCGCAATCAACCGATGTCGGCGTCAACAAGGCCACCCGCGCGCTGTTCTGCGCGGTGAAGACGCCGGAGCAGATGCTCGACCTTGGCGAGGCCGGGCTGAAGGACCACATCAAGACCATCGGCCTGTTCAATTCCAAGGCCAGGCACGTCATCGCGCTGTCCGAACTGCTGGTGCGCGATCATGGCGGCGACGTGCCGGCGGACCGCGATGCGTTGACTGCGCTGCCCGGGGTTGGCCGCAAGACCGCCAACGTGGTGCTGAACTGCGCGTTCGGGGCCGAGACCTTCGCGGTCGATACCCATATTTTCCGCGTCGGCAATCGCACCGGGCTGGCCAAGGGCAAGACCCCGTTGGCGGTGGAGCAGCAGTTGGACAACAAGGTCCCGCAGCCGTTTCGCGGCGGCGCGCACCACTGGCTGATCCTCCACGGCCGCTATATCTGCAAGGCGCGCACGCCCGAATGCTGGCGTTGCCCGGTGGTGGACTTGTGCGGCTACAAGGCGAAGGTGCTGGCCAAGGGTGCGGCAACCGCCGGGGAACGGCCAGCGCGGCCAGCCGTTACACCCAAGCGGGCAGCCAAGGCGACTTGACCGGGACGCGCTTGCGCGCCGTTCGCCAAGAAGGATATGCCGATGCCTGCCATGCCATTCAGGACCAGGCCCTTAAAAGTCGCCGTCATCGCCGCGCTGGGTGCAGCCACTCTGGCCGGTTGCACGTACTACCAGCGCGACATGCCCGCCGGGCGTACAGGCCGCGACATGCCTGCGGTCCGCGTGACCGGTCCGGCGCAAAGCTGCATTCCGCTGCCGATCTCGGCAAGCCGCGTGCGCGACAGCCAGACGATCGATTTTTATTCCGGCAACCACCGGGGCTGGCGCAACACCTTGCCGTATGATTGCGGAGGCCTCGCCAGCGAACGGGCGTTTTCCTATGAAACCTCGCTGAGCAAGCTGTGCAGTACCGATATCATCCACGTGATCAGCACGGCGGGCGGGCTGCACCGCGCAGGGAGCTGCGCCCTTGGCGAGTTCACCCCGGTCGAATTCGAGCGCTGATCGGTTCGTCGGAAACTGCCGAGATCACGGTCGCGGCGACGAGATCGCCAACCACGTTCAGCGCTGTGCGGCACATGTCGAGGAACCGGTCGACCCCCAGGATCAGGCCGATCCCCTCGGGCGGCACCCCGACACTGCCGAGGATCAACGCGATCACCGGCAGCGAGCCGGCCGGAACCCCCGCCGTTCCGACGCCCGCCAGAATACAGACCGCCATCACGAAGATCTGCTGCGACAGGTCAAGCTCGACCCCGAAGAACTGGGCCAGGAACAGCACGGTCACGCCTTCGAACATGGCGGTGCCGTTCTGGTTGGCCGTGGCGCCGATGGTGAGAACGAAGCGGGCGATCCGGGGCGGCAGGCGGAGCCGCTCGTCCGCCACGCGCAACGCGGTCGGCAGGGTTGCGTTGGACGAGGCGGTCGCGAAAGCCATGATGCTGGCCTCCTGCGTCTCGCGGAAGAACGCGATCGGGTTCTTGCGCGCCAGCAGCGCGAGCAGCAGCGGGTAGACGACGAACATCTGTACCCCCAAAGCCAGCAGGACCACCAGGACGTAAGCCGCCAGCCGCGCGATCAGATCCCAGCCGAACTGCGCGGCAAGGTTGAACATGAAGCAGAAGATCGCCAGCGGCGCGAGCTGGATGACCAGCCCGATAAGGCGCATCGACACTTCGAAAATGCCCTCGAACCCGTCTTTCACCACTTGCGTGCGCGGCGACTGCACCAGCAGCATACCGATGCCGAAGAACAGCGCAAAGAACATCACCGCCAGGATGTCGTTCTGGTTCATCGCGGCGATGAAGTTCGACGGCACGATGTTCAGCAGTGCGTCAACCCCGGTCGTGGCCTCGGCCGACCGGCGGATGATCCCCGCCGCACCTTCGCCGGCCTTGCCGATCATCGCCCGCGCCACCTCGGGGTCGACGCCCCGGCCCGGCTGGAGCAGGTTTACCAGCACCAGGCTGATCGCCACCGCGATGGCCGAAACGACCACGGTATAGAGCAGCGTGCGCAGCCCCACTTTGCGCAGCGTGCGGACCTCCCCCATCTCGGCGATACCGACGATCAGCGCCGAAACGAGCAGCGGCAGCACGAGCATGAACAGCAGGCGCAGGAAGACCTGCCCGATCGGGTTCGTCACATAAGTGATCACGGTGCTGACCCATGGCGCGTCCCGCATGGTCGCATAGACCAGCAGACCCGCGCTGAGGCCGGCGACAAAGCCAATCAGGATGCGCCACTGGAGCCTGCCATGGCCGGCATCCGGAGCCGAAGTAACGCTGGCTAACTCATTCATAGGGAGCCCCTTTGCGGCCACCGGTGTCGGCCGAGGCAAGCCTAGCGGCTGCGTCCCGACCGAGCAAATGCGCTGCCGTATCCGGCGGCGCTCAGCCCGCCAGCGCGGCCAATGCGATCCGCGCGTAAATCCGCGCCAGCGTGTCGAGATCGGCCAGCGCGACCGCCTCGTCGCGCTTGTGCATCGTGGCGTTGCACAGGCCGAACTCGATCACCGGACAGACCGCCTTGAGGAACCGGGCGTCCGAAGTGCCGCCGGTGGTGGAAAGTTCGGCCGTCAGCCCGGTTTCCGCAGCGATCGCCTCGGCGACGAGCGTGGAGAACGCGCCCGGCTCGGTCAGGAACGCCTCGCCGGAAATGACCGGATGCACGGTGCCGCCGTGGCGCGCGGCGATCGCGTTCACCAGCCGGCACAGGCTTTCACCGGTGTGGGTATCGTTGAAGCGGATCGACAGGCGCGCCGACGCGCGCGGCGGGATCACGTTGGTGGCCGGGTTGCCGACCGTGAGGTCGGTGATTTCCAGATTGGACGGCTGGAACCACGCGGTGCCCTCGTCCAGCACCAGCGCGTCCAGTTCGGCCAGCAGTGCGACCAGGCGCGGCACCGGATTGTCGGCCAGATGCGGATAGGCGACGTGGCCTTCGCGGCCCTCCACCTCGAGCCAGATGTTGACCGAGCCGCGCCGGCCGACTTTCGCCATATCACCCAGCCGGTTCACCGAAGTCGGCTCGCCCACCAGGCACAAGTCAGGCGTTTCGCCGGCGCTGCGGATATATTCGATCAGCGCGCGGGTGCCATAAAGCGCGGGGCCTTCCTCATCGCCGGTAATCAGGAAGCTGAGCGTCCCGGCCTCTGCCGGAACTTGCGCGGCGGCGGCGACCATCGCGGCGATGGCGCCCTTCATGTCCACCGCGCCGCGCCCGTAGAGCAGATCGCCCCGCCGCTCGGGCAGGAACGGGGCACTGGCCCAGCCCTCGCCCGGGGGGACAACATCGACGTGACCGGCAAAGGCGAAGTGGCGACTGCCCTTGGGCCCCCGGCGCACCGCGTAAAGGTTTTCGACCGGCCCTTCCGGCGGAGTGCCGGTGACGAAGCGGTGCACTGCAAAGCCCAGCGGGGCAAGCTGAGCCTCCAGACAATCGAACACCAGCCCGGCGGCCGGGGTGACGCTGGGGCAGGCGATCAGCGCCTCGGCCAGATCGGCAACCGGTGCCGTGCTCAAAATCGGGGGGTTGGTCATGACTATCGCCCCGCATATGGATAATGCAACGGCGATACAAGCGGGGAGCACGCCATGCCCAGGGTTGAACTGGAAGCCATCGCGCAAACCAACCGCAGTGGTTACCCGGCGCCGTTCGATCAGGCCGTGCAGCGCCACTGGCGTGACGAGGAGGACGAGATGCCGGGATGAACGCCGGCGGGCGTTATCCGGCCTCAGGTGCCGGCGGGCTGGTCGTACTGCTCGATCGTCCAGTCTTCGGCTTCGGCGGCAGCGACCCAGGCCTGCAACCAGTCATGCTCCCACACCGCCTGCATATAGGTGGCGGCGAAACCGGGCACGGGAATCGCATATGTCAGGAAGCGGCTGACCACCGGGGCATAGAACACGTCGGCCGCGCAGAACGTGCCGAACAGGAACGGCCCGCCCGCGCCGAACCGGGCCCGCGCCTCGGCCCACAGGGTCAGGATGCGGACCACGTCGGCCCGCGCCGCGCTGTCGATGCTGTGCGCGGAAACCCGGCGGCGGATATTCATCGGGCACTGTTCGCGCAGGGCAGCATAGCCGGAGTGCATTTCCGCCACCATCGAGCGGGCCATCGCGCGGGCATCGTCGGGCTTGGGCCAGAACCGGTCGCGCCCGACCTTGTCCGCCAGGTAGTCGACAATCGCCAGGCTGTCCCACACCACGGCATCGCCGTCCCACAGGATCGGAACCTTGCCGTGCGACGGCGCGAGCTCGCCCATTTCGCGCTTCTGCTGGTCCCACCCCTCGCCATAGAGCGGGATGATGATCTCGTCGAAGTGAAGCCCCGATTGCTTGGCCGCCAGCCAGCCGCGCAGCGACCAGCTTGAATAGTTCTTGTTGCCGATGATGAGCTTCACGGTGCTGCCCTGTTTGCCCTGCGCGCCGACCGGGGTAGCCATTCAGCCCCGACCTGTCGAGGCTGAACAGGGTTCTGGTAGATCCCATCCCCCATCGTCCCGCTCCCCCTGACGCAGCAAGTCAGGCCAGCCGCCGTGCGGCGCGGTCAGAACCGGATGCGGGCGCTCAATCGGGCGTTGATCGGCGCGCCCGGGGTGATGTTGTTGTTGTTGTGCGCATCCGCGAAATAGACCGTATCGAACACATTCTCGACATTGACTTGCAGCTCGACCTGTTCGCTGGCCTTGAAGAACAGCGCGGCATCGACGCGGGTGAAGCCGGCCAGACGGGTCGTAGTCGGAGAGGTGTGGATCGCAGCAAACTGGCTCGACTGGTGAACCACGCCCAGCCCGGCGCCGACGTTGTGGTTGAAGTCATAACGGTTCCACAGCGCGAACTGATGCTCGGGCACCTGGGCCAGACGGACCGTCCGGTTGTCCTTCAACGCTGCGCCCTGATAGGTATAGCCGCCGCTGACCTGCCAGGCGGGGGAGAGTCTCCCGGTCAGAGTCAGTTCAACGCCGCGGGTGCGCGTGGTGCCGGCGAAGATCGTGGCTGCCGGATTC
>JANLUV010000020.1:0-8903 GCA_031363685.1 Alphaproteobacteria bacterium
TGACCGCGCGGACTGCGGCGCACTGCGCCTCGATCGACAGGTTGCGGTGAAGCACGCCGATCCCGCCAAGCTGGGCCATGACGATCGCCATGTCCGCCTCGGTCACTGTATCCATCGCCGAGGAGATCACCGGAATGTTGAGCGCGATCCCCTTCGTCAGATACGTCCGGGTATCGGCCATCGAGGGAACGATGTCGGATTCTGCCGGACGCAGCAGCACGTCATCGAAAGTCAGGCCGAGGGGGATGTCGATAAGTGCCACTGTGCCGCCTGAATGCTGGGGGTCTGAATGCTGGGGGTCTGAATGCTGGGAACCGGAAGGGAACCGGGGGATTCGTGGCGGCCCATGTAACCGCAGGGGTGGAACTTAACAACCCTGCGAGCGCGCCGTCCGTCCGGGCCCGTCGGTGCAACCGTTCAACGCGGCAGGGGCTGGTTATCACCGCGGCAGCGGCTGGCTTGCCGGCACCTTGCGCGGATCGGCGAACCAGCGCCCCAGCGCAACGAGAAAGGCGACATCCTCGGCCGCGCCGCCGAGTTCCAGCCCCGGTTTCACCACGTCGCTCGGGCGGTGGTAATCGGTATCGAAGAAGCGTTCGAGTCGCTTCAGGTCGCCATAGGCGCTGGTCACCATCACCGCCGGCACATCGTGCTGGAGCAGCGCCCAGCCGTCCTGCCGTTTCACATAGGTATTGGCATCGGAATTAGTCACCAGCACACGTTTCTGCTGCCTGGCGACGGCGGCGATCTGCCCGTCAAGCCGGGTCATGCCGCGCCCGACGATCGCCAGCGGGGTGCCTGCCGGAGCAATCGCGATCGAATCGATGTTGAACGCGGCGATCACCTGCTTGAGCGGCAGGGGCGGATTTTCGGCGAAGGCTTCGGCCCCGAGCAAGCCCAGTTCCTCGGCGGTGGTGGCGACGAAGTAGACGTCGCGGTCCATCTGCTGGATCCGGCTGAGCCGCCGCGCCACTTCGGTCAGCGCCGCGACCCCGCTCGCGTTGTCGACCGCGCCGTTGCAGATCAGGTGTTCGGCCGGCGGTTCGGCACATGCGCCGAAGTGATCCCAGTGCGCCATGAACAGCACCGCCCCCGCTTCAGGTCGGCGCCCTTCCAGCTTGCCGATCAGGTTGTGAGTGCGAATGGTGGTTTCCCGCGTGGTCGCCTCCAGCGTCGCGGTCAGGTTCAGCGGGCGCGGCGCAAAGGCGGGATCCGCTGCCGCGTTGCGCAATTCGGCGAGGCTGGTTCCCGCCGCCATCGCCAGCCGGTCGAACGGTTCCGCCCCGATGAACCCTTCCAGATCCCCGCCCAGCGCGTCGCTGGACAGCGCGTAGCCGGATCGCTGCCGCCGTGCCGCGACTTGTTCCAGCGTGCGATCACCGTCGAGCACGGTCAGCACCGCCGAGGCACCGGCCTTGAGCAACGCGTTCTGCCGTTCGCTGTCCCGGACATCCCCATCGAGCAGCACCGCCACGCGGCCCGCAAGTTCGGCGCGGGCCAGCAATTCGCCCCGGTCTGCCCGGCCCACGAACAGCAGCGGCGCATTTTCGACCAGGGTGCGCTTGCCCGAGGTAAGCATCAGCACCGCGCCGCGCGGGACATAGACCCGCTTGCCCTTGCGCGCGAATACCGCAGCGTAGGCCGCTGGCTCGCGCGCGACCAGCGTGACCGGCGCGAACCACGGATGACCGGGATCGTTGGTGCCCGAAACCAGACCAAGATCGAACCACTGCTTGCCAAGATAACGCAAAGTCTTGGCTTCGCCTTCGGTGCCGGGCTCGCGGCCGTCGAAATCGTCGCTGGCGAGGATCTTGATATGGCCGAGCAAATCGCTTTCGAGCGCAGTATCGCGGCGCGGGGATGCGGCACTGGCGGATGGAACGTACGCGATCACACAGACCGCAGCAAAGCTCGTGGTTACTACTCGGTTGATCGCTCGGAAGGCTCGTTTCATCGGATGCGGTTGTGGACGACAACGCGGGTACCGACAAGGATGCTCCCGCCAGGTTTTCCACTATGTTCCGGGGGCGTGGCAGGAATGTAACGGCAGAGGCGGGCGGATTGGCGGGCGGGTTAGCCGGGCGCGTTGGCCGGGCAGGCCGGATCAGCCGGCGGTCCAGCCGCCATCCATGCTGATGTTGCTGCCGTTCATCTGCGCCGCCGCATCGCGGCACAAGTAGACCGCCAGATCGCCGATATCGCTGGGCTGGACGAACTTCTTGGTCGGCTGGCCCGCCAGCAGCACATCGTTGATGACCTGTTCGCGCGTCATGCTGCGCGCCTTCATCGTATCCGGGATCTGGTTCTCGACCAGCGGGGTCCAGACATAGCCCGGGCTGATGCAGTTGGCGGTCACCCCCGCTGTCGCCACTTCGAGCGCGACGGTCTTGGTCAACCCCGCCAGGCCGTGCTTGGCAGCGACATAGGCCGACTTGAACGGCGAGGCGACCAGTGAGTGGGCGCTGGCGACGTTGATGATCCGCCCCCACCCCTGCGCCTTCATGTGCGGCACCGCCAGACGGATGCTGTCAAACGCGGCGGTGAGGTTCAGCGCCAGGATCTGGTCCCACTTCTCGACCGGAAATTCCTCGATCGGGGCAACATGCTGGATACCGGCATTGTTGACCAGGATATCGACCGGTCCGGCGGCGGCCATCAGCGCCTCTACCCCGGCGCGCTGCGACAGGTCGGCGGGGACGTGAATGGCCTTCAGTTCTTCGGACAGGGCCTTGATCGTTGCTTCGTCACCGAAGCCCGACAGCACGACCTGCGCCCCTTCCGCCACCAGCGCCCGCGCGACCGCAAGGCCGATGCCCGAGGTGGATCCGGTTACGAGTGCGCGCTTGCCTGTCAGAAACATTGTCGACTCCGGCTGATTGAACGATATCACGAGCCGGGGATGTGCCCCTCCCCGTCCCGGCCTGTCCAGTACCAATCAGGGCCAACGCTAATCAGGACGTGTCCATGCGCCTCGACGATTTCGACCCATCCTCCGATGATGCGCTGTTGAAAGGCGCGGGGCGGCGCCCGGTCGAGGCGTCGTTCACCGATGGGTCGAGCGCGCAGCGGACGGCCTGGCTGCGCAAGGGCATGGAAAGCGGCAACGACGACGCTTGCGATACGTTTGCCGGCAATCGCGGAACCTGACCGGCCGCCAGACGTAGGAGCGCGACAGGTTTAATCCGGGGAACTCAATCGTAATGCGTTCAATTTATGCCGTTCTTGTCGCCGCCATGACGTTTATGGCATTGCCGGTCAATGCCGCGCCCGAGCAACCGGCCGAACGGTACGACGAGCCAGCCAAGCCGATCACCCAGCACGAGCCCAATGCGGTCGATGTCGTTACGACGCCGATGTCGGATCTCAACATCCGCAAAGGCGAGATCCCGCAGATCCTGATCGAGGCGCAGGGCGCGCCCTATTCCCTGCGCGGGATGAAACGCTGCAACCAGATCGCGGCTGAAGTCACCCGGTTCGACGCCGCACTGGGCGACGACATCGACATCGCCCAAAACCGAAGCCGCCGGATCAGTGCGGGCAAGATGGCGCAGTCGGTGGTGGGCGGGTTCATCCCGTTCCGCGGCATCATCCGCGAAATCTCTGGCGCGAACGAGCACGAACGCCGCGTCCAGACCGCGATCTATGCCGGATCGGTGCGCCGCTCGTTCCTCAAGGGGATCGGTCAGCAACGCGGTTGCCCGTGGCCAGCGCGCTCGGCGACGCTGGCCATGCTGGCAAAACTCGCCCGGGAAGCCGACGTCGGGGCCAAAGCCAAGGACGACGATAACCGGCAGAATACCGATAACCCCGCGAGCGAAGATCACCGGCGCCGGTAAGCGGCGCCCCCAGGCATCCGCTCAGATCTTGCCCGGCGCGCCCCACACAATCAATTTGACCTTGCGCCCGGCGGCGATCCGCGTGGTTCCCGGGGCAAGCCCGTTAAGCACGAGGAACCGTTCGGTCTGCAAACTGGGATAAGCCATCCGCGCGGCCAATGACGCGACGGTGTCCTTTGTCCCCACGGTCACCACGTCAACCACCCGTGGCCGCACGGCGGCGGCTTCGGCTTCGCTCATCTTGCGGAAGCTGCTGACCAGCGGCGCCAGATCGCCCAGTCCCCGACCGCGCGGCTGGATTACCGCAAAACTGTACGCCACGGTCGGCGCGGTCGCGATTGCCACCACGGTAACGTCGAGCGCATTGCCTGAACTGTCGTTGGCCGGGGCGCTGGCAGTCATCGTTTCCATGCCGTTGACCGTAGCGCGGACCGGACTGACCGCGCCACTGGCCTGCCCAGAATTGAGCGACGCGAAGGCGCTGCTTACCACGCCAGCCAGATTACCGTCGAACTTGCCGCCGGTAAACCGCGCCTGGCCGCTGCCGCCAGCGGTGGCGGTTCCGCTGATGGTCACCGCGTCGGTCGCGTTGGCCATGCCGTAGCCGACGGGCGCGGCGAACTGGATGCGGTCAGCCGGGTACTTGAAGGTCTGCCCCTCGATAACGCCCTGCTTGGGATCATCGCCATAGAGCATGCCCTTGAGCGACAGCAGGAAAGCATCGCCGCTGCGCTTGCCGCCCCGGATGCCCACCGCGCGCGCGCGGGTCAGCGCACGCGCGACGCGGGCGGCGGGATCGGGGTGCGACATTGCCCAACTGGGGGTGGTGCGGGTCTGCCCGGTCAGCCTGGTGTCGAGCCTGGATTGCGCGGCGATTGACGTCAGGATGTTCGAACTGGCCGTCCCGTCATATCCGGCCTTTTCCATGTAGGCGACACAAAGGTCATCCGCCTCGAACTCCTCGGCCCGCGAGTGGTGCATGACATTGCCGACCACCAGCCGCTGGATCCCCGCCCGCCCCAGCTTGCCGCCGATCTGGCTCACCGCGCTGTTGCCCAGAATCGCGCCGAGCAGGGTCTGCCCCAACGTGCCGAGCAGGACATCGCGCTGCACGACCTTGCCACGCTTTTCCGAGTGGCGCCCGGCAATGTGGCCCGTTTCATGGCCGAGGACGAAGGCGAGTTCCGCCTCGTCGTTCATCAACGCCAGCAGGGCGCGCGTGCAATAGACATAGCCGCCCGGGATGGCGAAGGCATTGGGCACGCCGGAATTGAGCAGCGTGAACTTGAAGTCCTGGTCCACCCCGGCGATGCCCGACTGGCGGGCCACGGCCAGCCCGGTGCGGCCGACCAGTGCCGATTGCGGCCCCTGATAGGCCCCGCCGTATTCCGCCGACATCTGCGGATCGGCTTTGGCCCCGGTAGCCTTGTCAGTCTCGGAGATCGACTGTGGCCCAGGCAGTCTGACTGAGGACGGCTGGGTCGGCGCGGCAGTGACAGGATCGGCGACCAGCGCCAACAGCGCCGCCCCGGCCATTATGTTGCGGACCTTCATCGGCATCTTCCTTCCCCGTACACCCTGATTCCATTCCCGCGCGAGAGAATATCGTCGCCGGATCAAATGTCGATGGTTGTCCTGCCAATTACGTTTGCAACGCTTATCGCGCGGCGACCCAGGCTTTCATGTCGACATCGTCGCTGACCTTGAAGGGGAAGCCTTTCCGGTTGAGGAACAGCGTTTCCATTTCCGCCCGGGTGAACGGACGCGAGCCGACCCGGCCGAACACCGCGATCTGGCCGCCGGTTTCATCCACGCCCCGATCGCGGGCGATGCCCTTGGACAGCGCCAGCGCCGGACTGGGGGTTTTCGCCCAGGCAATCAGTTCCGGCCGCGGCGCGGGCGAGAAACCGTAGAAATTCGGCTGGCTGTCCGGCGAGGTCAGCTGGATCACCTTCAGCCCGTTTCGCCCATCGGCCACATAGGCGAACAGGCTGGCGTTGGTGGTGCCCAGGATCACGTCCTCGGCATCATTGAGCTGCCCGCCGAACGTGACCTTCTGGAAGATGCGCGGCGCCAGCGGCTGCTTGATGTCCACGATCACGAGGCCGTCCTGCCTGGCCGCGACATAGGCATATGTGCGCGCCAGATAGACCCGGCGCGCATCGGCCAGCGGCACCGTGCCCGATGGCACCGCGACCGGATTGCGCAGGTTCGTGACGTCAAACAGCTTCAGTCCGTCTTTGTCGGTCACCCACAAATAGCGGAACTGGATCGCACTGGCCCGCGCATCGGTCAGCGGGCGGACGGCGGCCAGTTGCGGGCGCAGCGGATTGTGCAGATCGACCACGACCAGTCCGGCATCGGCGGTGATATAGGCAACTTCGCCGGCCAGCTGGATGTGCCGCGCGCCCTTAAGCACGTTATCCGGGTTCCACGTCACCGCGCGCTTGAGGAAGTTGTTGCGGAACTCGCCATCGGCCAGCGTATCGACGTTGACAAGGATCAGGCCCTCGACGCTGTCGGTCACCGCTGCATACGAATAGATCGGCAGGAACGGCTGTTCCTGGTTCATCGTTCGCAATTCCGGGGTGTTGCGCAAGGGGCTGATCGGCTGATCGGTCGGCAGCGCCATGCAGGTGGCGTTGGTCGATTTCACCCCGGTGTCGTGGCCGAGCGCCGAGGTCGGCCCGGACAGGATCGGATCGGAGATGCCCTTGTTCGCGATCGATGCAACGTCATAGACCTTGAAGCCGCCCTTCCCCTCGGCGACGAACATGTACTCGCCGCGCAGCTGCAGGCAGCGAACCGCATCGCGTGTACCCTGCACCACGTTGCGGAACTGTTCGAGCGGATCGGTTTCGCCCGACATCTTAGCGTCGAACGTCTTGCCGCGGGTCCAGTTCTTCAACTCGCGCCGGTTCTGCTCGACATGGAGCCGGTAATAATCCGGGAAGGCATACTTCTGCAGGTATGATCCGATCACCGCCTGGGGTTCGCCCCATTCGGTCACGCGGGTCGCCTGCATCCCGCCTTCCAGCCCGGTCCACGCGTTGAGCCCGACGAAGTTCACGAAATTGGTCCCGAGCAGCATCAGCTGGGCCATGATCGCGTTGTTGTCATCCGCAGCGGACAAGTGGCAATCGCTGCAGGTCTTGGTCTCGGTCGTGCGCACGGTGTGCGGGAAATGCGGCGCGAACGCCTGGCTGGAGAACCCGATCGAACTGATCGGCGGCTGCTGGATGTAGATCCGTTCGCGATTGACGTTGGTCGAGCTGAGCATCAGCGCCGACGTTGACCGGACCGGGGCGATCTGCGCGCCCTTGGTGGTCATGTGCCGGCCCAGCTGGAACATCTCGTCGCGCGCCACTTGCGGGTTGTACGTCGCGAAGTTGCGCGTCTCTTCCCCGTCAAAGTGGTGTTCTTTGGTTTTCCAGTTTGCCTCGATCGGCAAGTGGCAGCCGCCACAACTGGTGGTCCATGACAGGTGGCAGGTGAAACACGCCATCTTGTCCGGATCATGCGCGCGATCGGCGGCGGGGATGCCGGGGCCGAACTTGAACGATCCGTCGTCCGCGCCAGATTTGCTCATCAGCTTGGCCCGGGCGGCCTTGGCGTTGAAATAGGGCGAGGCCGGATCGACCGAGTTCTTGACCAGATGCACGCGCCATTCCAGCTTCGGGTCGACCAGCGAGCGCTGGACCAGCGTGCGGCGGCCATCGGGTTGATCGATCCATTCGAACCGGCGCTGCCCATCGGGGTTGCGCAGCAGCGACAGGTCATTGCCTTTGGGCGGCGCGGCCGGGCCGGACGTGCGCAGCGTCGGATAGGCATCGGCGGTACCGTGGCAATCCTTGCAGCCGATCTCGATCGCATTGGCAACTTCGCCGTAGATCAGCCCGTTGCCGTGGCTGTCCTGCGCAAAGTGGCAATCGACGCACTGCAGGCCCTTTTCGGCGTGGATATCCATCAGGTGAACTGCCTTGCCGGGGTTCACGCCAACCGGCGCGAACTTGCCCATGCCGGCGCGGCGCCACTTTTCCGGATCGTCGGGCGAGACGATCTTGCCGTCGGCATCCAGCAGGTTGCCCTCGCGGTCGCGCTTGAACACCGCGCGGAAGTTCCACCCGTGGCCGTGGTAATCGGCAAACTGGGTATCCTTGAGCGTCGGATTGAGGTCATAGACGTTGCGCAGGAAATCAAGGTCAGCCCACTTGCCGCGCGCGGCGGCGGCCTCGGGGTTGCGTTCGTTGACGTGGCGCACTTCGGCCGCCGTCGGATAGACCTGCTGTTCCGGCCACATCTTCGGCGCGTCGGACTCGTAGTCCCACATGGTGTAGCCGAGGTAGCTGTTCAGGAAGATGTTCGGCTGGTGCATGTGGCAGTTCATGCACTGCGCGGTCGGGATGGCGCGAGTGAAGACGTGCTTAAGGGGGTGGCCGCTTTCCTTGACCATCTCGCCCGAGCCGGCCGGACCGGTGGCGTGTCCGGAGCCATGTCCGTCGCTGTGGCTCCCGGCGGCCGGTTCGTGCCCGTCCTTCAACGCGCCGTGGGCCGGAACCATCTTGTCGGCAATGGTCGGGTCGACGGTAATGGTCTGCCCATCACGCCCGTATTGTGCATAGACCAGGCTGTGGCGCGGCTCGCGATCGTTCGCATAGATCACGTGGCAGCCCGAGCAGCCCGTGCGCGATAATCGCCCGGCTGGTCGTTGGTGCCCATGAACCACAGGAGCGGGTCGTTCAGGCGGGTCTTGTGGATGTTGAGCACCGGGATCGCCACGCGCAGGCCGGTGCCGGGACCACGGTTCGATTGCTTCAGGTCCGGACGACCGGGTTCTTCCAGCCTCTGGATCGAGCCGGCACTGTTGGGCAGGCCGATTTCCGAAAAGCCTGAACCGATCGTCCTGCCGCCGCGCTCGAACACGCGGATCACATCGCCCGGCGGAATCTCGTTCCAGCGCGGCTACGTATAAAGTGCAGCCAGCGCGCCGCGATCGGTCTGCCGTTTGGTCAGCGTACCCGGCGGGCTGCCGGGCGAGACGATCTTGGCTGACGCGCCCTCACGCGT
>JANLUV010000390.1:0-3270 GCA_031363685.1 Alphaproteobacteria bacterium
CGCCTATGCCGATGTCGCCGGCAACCGTGACGATATCGTCTATGACCAGCAGCAGTTCCTCGACGGGTTCATGAAGCGGCTGGACGGCAGCAACGCGCGGCCGACCTCGATCCGGCTCGATTATGCGCACGGCGTCACGCGCAACTGGCCGACGATCAGCCCGAGCCTGCCCCCGGTCATGGCCCGTTCGATGCTGGCGGCGGCGGGCGAGGACGCGCGGGTCGCGCACTTCGCGGATTATCGCGGGGCGGAGCGGTATCGCCTGCCGCTGTCCGCCGATCGCCCGGTGTTCTCCACGCTCAAGATCGACCTGTTCGCCGATCCAGAAGTGGCCGCCGCGATGGCCGGGCAAGTGCGCGGGCGTTACGTGATCCTCGGCGGCGACATTGTCGATGTCGACCGGGTGGCGATCACCTTCACCTCGGTCGATGGCGAAGAAGTGCCGGGGTTGCAGGTTCACGCGTCGATGATCGCGCAGATGCTCGACGGTGCGGCGCTGCCGCGCATCGCCCCGCCGGTGATCGCCGCGCTGGCGCTGCTGGTGGTACTGGCGGCGGCGCTGACCAGCCTGCTCGAATGGAAGCTGTGGCGGGTGCTGCCGTTCATCGGCGCGCAGGTCGCGGTGTTCGGCGGACTGCCGTTCCTGCTCCAGACGAACGGCGCCGATACCAACGGCTTGCCCGCAGTCGGCTGGACACTGGGATGGATCGTGGCGTTTGCGGCGGTGGCCTCGGCGGCGCGCGCCTCCACAGCCGAACAGCGCCGGTTTGCCCAGTCGGCACTGGGCAAGTACCTGCCGCGCGACATCGCCCAGGAAATCATCGATCGGCCTGAATTGCTGGCGCTCCATGGCAAGAAGGAAAACCTCTACATCCTGTTCAGCGATCTGGAGGGCTTCACCCAGATGTCGCACCAGCTTGAGCCGGAAATGGTCGCCAAGCTGCTCAACCAGTACCTCGAAATGCTCAGCAAGGTTGTGCTCGACCATGGCGGGGTGATCGACAAATTCGTTGGCGATGCGGTGGTCGCGTTCTGGGGCGCACCGGTGGCCCGGCCCGGCGATGGCCGCCGCGCCGCGCTGGCGGGCTATGCGATGTGGCAGGCGGGCGAGGAGTTTCGCAACAGCCAGCCGCCCGGCCTGCCCCGGATCGGCAAGACCCGCGTGGGGATGCATTACGGCGAGGCGGTCGTCGGCAATTTCGGCGGCGAGCGGCGCATCCAGTACACCGCGCTGGGCGATGCGATGAACACCGCCGCCCGGCTCGAATCCGCCAACAAGGTGCTGGGGTCCAGCGTGATGGCCAGCCGCGAGTTGGCCGAGCAATCGGGGCTGGACTGGTGGCGGCCGATGGGCCGGGTCGTGCTGCGCGGCCGCGCCCGCCCGGTCGATCTGTTCGAGCCCGCGCCGGATTTCCCGGCCGAGGACCGTCAGGCGCTGGCCGCCGCGCTCGCGCTGCTGGACAGTGACCGGATTGCCGCTACGGCGCAGATAAGTTTGATTGCAGCGCGGCACCCTGCTGACACCGCGCTGCAAAATCTGGTAACCCGTTGTGAGTCCCTTGGAGAGGAAGACGCCTATGTCCTCGGCTGAATTTCGTTCGCGTTGCCGCGCCGCATGTCTTGCGGCAGTGGCAGTAATCATCCCCGGTATCGCCCCCGGCTTCGCCCATGCGGCGATCGTGGTGGCTTCTTCCGGCCCCTCGGCGGGCGCTTATCCGGTGGGCAAAAAGCTTGACGATGCCGGCGCCGTCACGCTGCGCGCAGACGATGCCGTTACCATTCTCGACAGCCGCGGTACCCGCGTACTGAAGGGTGCGGGCACGTTTGCCGTGTCCGCCGGGGGCACGGCTCCGGCCAAGGCATCGACGTTTGCCGTGCTGACCATGCAGCGGTCGGCCCAGCGGGTCCGCACCGGGGCGGTTCGCGCCGGCAAGGGCAGTTTGCCGCCAGCCAGCCCGAACCTGTGGTTCATCGACGTGGCCAGTTCGGGCAGGCGCTGCCTGGTGGCCGGCAAGCCGGTGCGCCTATGGCGCCTCGCGACCAATGTCGCCGCAACTTACACTGTCGCTCCCGCTGCGGGCGGGGCCGGGACCTCGGTCGTGTTCCCGGCCGGCGCGATGGTTGCGCCGTGGAATGTGGCCCGCCTGCCCGTCGCCGATGGCGGCAAATACACCGTCTCGCTGGGTGGCAAGCCAGTCAGCACGATCGAATTCGCGCTGCTGCCCAGCCAGCCGGCCGATGCCGAGGGGATGGCCGCCACGCTGATCGACAAGGGCTGTACTGCTCAGCTTGCACTGCTTTCCACCACGCTGGCGCAGCCCTGAGCGGATGCGGATGCAGGGGGCCGAACCGAAGATGAACGTCATCGCTGATCGCGAATGTCCGCCGCTGCGACCTGCGCGGATGGCGCTGGTGCTGGCCATGCTGCTCGGCACCTTGCCGGGCACCGCGCTGGCGCAAAGCGCGCCTGCTCCTGCCGCGCCCACGCGCGGCGAGCTGGAGCTGGACAAGAGTTTGGGCGCACCGCCCACGCCCAGCCGGCTCAGCATCGAAGGCGGGTTCGAACGCGGTGCCTGCGCGCTGGCCGATCCTTCGATGGCCGGGGTGAAGGTCAGCTTTGCCAGGGTCACGTTCACCAACCTGCCGGGCGTCCCTGCGTCCGAGCTCGATTCCGCGTGGCGCGAATTTGCTGGCCGTGAAGTGTCCGTCGCGACGTTGTGCGAAGTCCGCGACCGGGCCGCGACGATGCTGCGCCGCGCTGGTTTCCTGGCCGCAGTGCAGGTGCCCCCGCAGCGGATCGAGAAGGACGGCGAGGTCCGTATGGACGTGCTCGCCGCCAAACTG
Organism: Alphaproteobacteria bacterium; assembly: GCA_031363685.1. GTDB lineage: Bacteria > Pseudomonadota > Alphaproteobacteria > Sphingomonadales > Sphingomonadaceae > Novosphingobium. The sequence continues at coordinate 2,845 of JANLUV010000390.1, forward strand.
GTCGACGTGCAGGTGCGCGGCCGCCCCGGCAATGCCGAGCGCCTGATCGCGGCCCATCTGCGCCAGCTGACCAAGCGCCCGTTCTTCAACATCAATGAGGCCGAGCGCCAGTTGCTGCTGCTGCGCGGACTGCCCGGGTTCGACGTGCGGATGACCTTGCGGCCCGCCAATGCCGGTCCGGGCGAAGTGGTCGGCGATATCGTCGTGCGGCGCCGCGCGGCCGAACTGGTCGTCGGCGGGCAGAACCTCGGTTCGCGCGCCACCGGCCGCGAAGGCGTGGTGGCGCAGTTGACGCTTAACGATCTCACCGGCCTTGGCGATCGCACGGTGCTGAGCATTTACAACACGCTGCAAACGCGTGAACAGACGGTCGTCCAGTTCAGCCACGATTTCGCCATCGGGTCGGATGGCCTGCGGCTTGGCGGC
>JANLUV010000041.1:0-3396 GCA_031363685.1 Alphaproteobacteria bacterium
TCATAGATGTGTTCGATCAGCTCGGTCCGGCTGACCACTTTGCCCTTGTGATGGAGCAGGTAGGACAGCAGTTTGTATTCCTGCGCGGTCAGCTTGACCGGCTCTCCGGCCAGCGTCACCCGGCCCGAACGGGTATCGAGCCGCACGTCGCCCGCGATCAGCTCGCTGCTGGTATTGCCCGAGGCGCGGCGGATCAGCGCGCGCAGCCGGGCGATCAGTTCCTCGGTCTGGAATGGCTTGGCCAGGTAATCGTCGGCGCCCGCATCGAGCCCCGCGACCTTGTCCGACCACGAATCGCGCGCGGTCAGCACCAGCACCGGGAACCGGCGGCCTTCCTTGCGCCACATGCCCAGCACGGTCAGCCCGTCAATTTCGGGCAGGCCCAGGTCCAGCACTACCGCGTCGTAATCCTCGGTGCTGCCCATGAAGTGGCCGTCTTCGCCATCGGTCGAAAGGTCCACCGCATAGCCGGACTGTTCCAGCGTGGATTTGAGCTGCCGCCCAAGGGTGGGTTCGTCCTCGACGATCAGGATGCGCATGGGGGTGTTCCCTGTTGTAGCCTGCGGGCACCGGCCCGCACGGAAAACCTAGTGCTGGCAAACCCGGGAAGCGTCAAGCCGAGTGCCAAGAGCCTGGCCCTGCTCAATACCGCCCGCTCAATGCCGACCAAGGATCTGGCCGGACCGCGCATCGACATCGATGAACACCACCCGTCCGTTCTGGATAAACTTCAGGCGATAGGCCATCGCGGTCGGATCGTATTCCGGACCAAGGTATTGCATCCCCGGCATCATCGGCATTACCCGCGCCTCGATCTCGCGCAGCGGCAGCACCATGCCTGCGCGCATTTCCTTGCGCACCTGCCCCTGCGCGTCGCCGGGGTTGGCTTGGGCGGACGGGCCGGCAAGAACCGAAAGGCCAGCAGCGAGAAGAAGGAACAGGCGTTGCATCACGCCACGATGCCTAGGCTTCGCGCGTTGAACAAGATGTGAATGTGGCGGTTTCGGGGCGTTCATCGCATATCGCGACCATGCCGGGCCTTGCGGGCACGCGCCGCTACCCCTAACGGCCCCGCATGGCCGCCGCACCGATCCTCTCATGGGAAGGCCTGAGCCTCCAGCAAGGCTCGGGCTGGCTCTTCCGCGATCTCGACATGCACATCGCCCCGCGTGACCGGCTGGCGCTGATCGGCCGCAATGGCGCGGGCAAGACCACGCTGCTCAAACTGATCGCCGGCACCGTCGATGCCGACAAGGGCACTCGCTCGGTCCAGCCGGGGACGAAGATCGTGGTGCTCGAACAGGACCCGTTCTTTACCGGTTTCGCCACGCTGATGGACTTCGCCCTCCACGGCCCCGATGCCCCGCCCCGGTATGAGGTGGAGGCGATTGCCGGCCAGCTCGGCATCGATATGTCCCGCCCGGCGGACAGCGCCAGCGGGGGCGAACGCCGCCGCGCCGCGCTGGCCCGCGCGCTGGCGTCGCAGCCGGACCTGCTCCTGCTGGACGAGCCGACCAACCACCTCGATCTTGCCGCGATCGAGTGGCTCGAAAGCTGGCTCGGCCGCTACTCCGGCGCCTTCGTCGTCATCAGCCACGATCGCACCTTCCTCGAACGCCTGACCCGCGCCACCCTGTGGCTTGATCGCGGCGCGATCCGCCGCCGTGAAATCGGTTTCGGCGGCTATGATGCATGGACCGAACAGGTCTACGCCGAGGAAGCCCGCGCGGCCGACAAGCTCGACGCCAAGCTCAAGATCGAGGCCCACTGGCTCGAACGCGGCGTCACCGCGCGGCGCAAGCGCAACCAGGGCCGGCTCGAAAAACTGTGGGAAATGCGCGCCACCCGCGCCGCCATGCTCGCCCCGCAAGGGACCGCGAAACTGGCCCTTGGTACCGACGATGTGAAGACCAAGGCGGTGATCGTTGCTGACAAGGTCGGCAAGAACTTCGGCGATCGCCGCATCATCAGCGATTTTTCGCTCCGCATCACCCGGGGTGACCGGATCGGCCTGGTCGGCGCGAACGGCGCGGGCAAGACCACGCTGCTCAAACTGCTGACCGGCGAACTGGCCCCCGATGAAGGCACCGTCACGCTGGCCAAAACGCTCCACGGCGTCATGATCGACCAGCAGCGCAGCCTGATGTCGCCCGAAAAACGCGTGCGCGATATCGTCGCCGATGGCGGGGACTGGGTCGACGTGCGCGGCGTGCGCAAACACGTGCAGGGTTACCTCAAGGATTTCCTGTTCGATCCCGGGATGGTCGATGCCCGCATCGGCACGCTCTCCGGCGGCGAACGCTCGCGCCTGCTGCTGGCGCGCGAATTCGCCCGCCTGTCGAACCTGCTCGTGCTGGACGAACCGACCAACGATCTCGATCTCGAAACGCTCGATCTGTTGCAGGAAGTGATCTCGGACTACGACGGCACGGTCCTGATCGTCAGCCACGACCGCGATTTCCTCGATCGCACCGTCACCGTCACCCTCGGCCTCGACGGCTCAGGCAAAGTCGATATCGTCGCCGGCGGCTATGCCGACTGGGACAAGCAGCGCAAGCAACGCAGCGTGGCGGCGACAGGCAAAAAAGCCCCCCTCCGGCAAGCGGGAGAGGCCGGCGGTGGGCCTGCAACCCAAGCGCCTGCAACCTCCAGGAAAACCAAACTCTCCTACAAGGACCAGCGCGACTACGAACTCCTCCCGGCCCGGATCGAGGAACTGGACGCCGCCATCCAGCGCGACGAAACCGCCTTGTCCGACCCCGCCCTCTACACCCGCGACCCGGCCAGATTCGCCGCACTCACCAAAGCGATAGAAACCACCCGCGCCGCAAAGGATGCCGCCGAGGAACGCTGGCTGGAACTGGCCGAGATGGTGGATGGGTGAAATGATCCTCCCCATTTTCACGCAGTGCAAATGGGGAGGTGGCAGGCGCGCGGCGCCTGACCGAGGGGTTAGGTGTTCAGTCCCGGTATGTGATGGTGCAGTATTCAGCCATCAATGGAGGGACGCGCGATCGGACGGGTCCTGCACGGAAGCGCCCGCACGACAACGGCGGTCCGTCGGGCAATACAACATCGTCAACAGAGCCTGATTGCCCTGTCCAAGCGTCACGGGGTAAACCCCAAGACGGTGGCCAGGTGGACGAAGCGCACGTCAGTCAGCGATTTTCCCACTGGCCTTCCCACTGACCCCAAGGACCAGCACACGCTGCTGCCGCTGTTCGACAACGTCTACACCTTGCAGGCCACGCACCCGCATCTGACGCGCCTGTCGCTGCACCGCTGTTTGCAACGTCATGGGATCAGCGGGTTGCCCGAAGTGACCGGGGACAAAGCGCCCAACCAGCAGTTCCAGACGTACCCCATCGGCTACTTCCACATCGACATCGCCGAGGT
>JANLUV010000042.1:0-3712 GCA_031363685.1 Alphaproteobacteria bacterium
CGGACAAGATGCGCAAGGCGATGGGCGAACAGTGCGTCGCGCTGTCGAAGGCGGTCGGGTATTACAGCGCGGGCACGGTCGAACTGATCGTCTCGGACGCGGACCCCAGCGGTGAGAGCTTTTACTTCCTTGAAATGAACACCCGCCTGCAGGTGGAGCACCCCGTAACCGAGGCGATCACCGGGATCGATCTGGTTGAACAGATGATCCGTGTGGCTGCTGGCGAACGCCTTGCCTTCACGCAGGATGACATCAAAATCGACGGCTGGGCGATCGAAAACCGCGTCTATGCCGAAGACCCCTATCGCGGCTTCCTGCCTTCCACCGGCCGCCTCGTGCGCTACAATCCGCCAGTCCCGGGCTGGACCGACGATGGGGCCGAGAACGGCCGCCGCGGGGTCGATGGCGTGCGGGTGGATGACGGCGTTTACGAAGGCGGCGAAGTTTCGATGTTCTACGATCCGATGATCGCCAAACTGATCACGTGGGGGCAAACGCGCGATGAAGCGGCGGACAAGCAGATCGCCGCGCTGGACGCATTCGAGATCGAGGGGCTGGGCCACAACATCGATTTCGTCTCGGCGATCATGCAGCACCCGCGCTTCCGCTCGGGCGAACTGACCACCGGGTTCATCGCCGAGGAATATCCGGACGGGTTCCACGGCGCGGCAACTTCAGAGGAACTGAAGACGAAACTGGCCGCCATCGCCGGGTTCGTCACCACCGCCCGCGCCGATCGCGCGCGCAATGTCGATGGCCAATTGAGCGGCCATCTCCAGCCGCCCGCCGAATGGTCAGTCAAGCTGGGCGGCACGACTTTCGCGGTCGCGCTGGAGGAGGATGAGATCACGATCGACGGCACGGTGATCGAACTGGCGATGGAATACACCCCGGGCGACCGGTTGGTTGAAGCGGAAGTCGGCGGCAAGCTGATCGCCGTGAAGATCGAACCGACCCGCAGCGGTCTGAAGATGACCTCGCGCGGCGCTGTCCACCAGGTCCAGATTCTCCCGGCGCATATCGCTCCGCTGGCGCGGCACATGATCGAAAAGGTCCCGCCGGACCTGTCAAAGTACCTGATCTGCCCGATGCCGGGGCTGCTGGTCGCGCTGCATGTCAAGGAAGGCGATGCGGTTGAAGCCGGGCAGCCGCTGGCCGTGGTCGAGGCGATGAAGATGGAAAACATCCTCCGCGCCGAAAAATCGGCCACGGTGAAGAAAGTCAACGCGGCGGCGGGCGAAAGTCTGGCGGTCGATGCGATTATTCTGGAGCTGGAGTAACCCGCTGGTGGCAATTGCGGGCAGGGCGCTTATCTCGGTGCCATGCCGTCAATCTGGACCATCGGTTATGAGAAGACCACGCAGGCCGCGCTGATCGATGCGCTGATGGACGCGGGCGTGGATGTGCTGGCGGATGTCCGGGCGCTGCCGCTCTCTCGTCGTCCGGGCTTTTCCAAGACGTCACTGGCCGCCGCCGCGACCGAAGCGGGCATGGTGTATCGGCATTTCAAGCCGCTCGGCACGCCCGCCGACGGCCGTGCCGCCGCGCGGCGGCATGATCATGCCGCACTCGAACGGATTTATGCGGGCCAGCTGGAACTGCCCGAGGCGCTGGCGGCGATGGCCGAGTTGCGCGGTCTGGCGGGCGAGCGCCGGGTCGCGCTGCTGTGTTACGAGCGCGAGGCGGCGGAATGCCACCGTTCCTTGCTGATTACGGCCTTGCTGCCGGAATTCGCGGTCGTCGATCTCAAACCGTAACCGGCCTTATCAGCCGGGGCGCCAGAAACAGCTTGAACGCCGCGAACGCCACCAGTCCGACCACCGCCGAGGCGACGTGGAGCAGCCAGAACTGCACGGTGTCCATCGTTGAATACCAGCCGCCGATTTCTCCCACAATCTTGTTGGCGGCGAAGAAGGCGAGGTAATAGATCCCCAGGATTGTCGCGTTGATCGCCTTGGGCGCCAGCCTGGTGAACAGCGCGAGGCTGACCGGCAGGATGTGGGAAAAACCGATGCTGTTGAACAGGTGGAACAGCAGCGGCCACATCAGCCCGATTTTTTCGGTGCCTTGCGTTGCCGCCGCGATTACCAGGCACAGTCCGCCGGCGATGGTGAACACGCTGCCGATCACCATCTTGCCCAGTTCGTCCGGTTCGCGGCCGGTGCGCGCGCTGCGCCATTTCCAGAACCAGGCAACGGCGACCAGCATCGAGAAGCTGAGCGCCGCGTCGATCGTGATCATCCAGCTGGTCGGCAGGGTCTGGCCGAAGAAGGTCAGCTGGAAGTGGGCATCGGCCCAGACCAGATAGGCGTTGAAGATTTCCTGATTGGTCAGCAGCGAAACCGCCAGCACCGGCACCAGCAGCACCACCGCAAGGATGCGCGAACTGTCGCCCGGTTCCAGCTTCGTCCGCACGGCATTGGCCCCGCGCACCGGCTTGTTGTCTTCCGGAAGCCACGGCTGCGCCTTGAGGTACAGCAGCAGTCCCGCGACCATCACCACGCCTGCGGTGCCGAAACCCCAGTGCCAGCCGACCTTTTCGCCCAGCGTGCCCGCCACCAGCGGCGCGGCGATCACCGAAACGTTGATCGCGATTTAGAAGATCTGGAACGCCATCGCGCGGCGTAAATCGTCTGGCCCGTACAGCGCGCCGACCTGGCTGGCGATGTTGCCCTTGAACAGCCCGACGCCGACCACCAGCGACATGAGCGCCAGCAGAAACGTGCCTTCGAACGCCATCAGAAAGTGGCCCAGCGCCATGATCACGCCGCCAAGGATCAGCGTCGTGCGGCGGCCCAGCCAGCGGTCGGCGATCAGCCCGCCCGCGATCGGGGTGAGGTAGACCAGCGCGGTGTAATCGCCGAAAATCGCCGAGGCGAGCGGCTGGCCGTCCAGCCCGGTATAATAGTTATCGCGCAGCCAGCTCAGCCCCGCCACGCCGCCGATATGCTCGGGCAGGAGCAGGTACTTGACCATGTAGAGCACCAGCAGCGTCTGCATGGAATAGTACGAAAAGCGTTCGCACCCTTCGACGAAGGCCAGATAGCCAAGGCCCTTGGGATGGCCAAGGAAGGCGCGGTCGTGCGCGGCCTGTTCCAGCGCTTTGGCGTCAAGTTCGGGCGTCGCTTCCGCTGCAGTCATGTCTCACCGGGATCGTTGCGGGTGAAACCGGAGTTAGACTATTTGAGTTGCTGGTCAAGAAACGCCGCGACGTCATCCAGTGCCACATTCCTGGCGAGAAAAGCCTCGCCCAGCGAGCGCAGCAGGACGAAGGGCAGGGTGCCCGCGTCCATCTTCTTGTCGTGCAGCATGTGCGCAACCAGCCCGTTGCCATCCACGTTCAGGCCGAGCTTGCCGAGTTCCGAGGGCATCCCGACTGCGGCGAAATGGTCGGCAACCCGCTCCGCATCGGCCGCCGCGATCAGCCCGCGCCGCGCCGAATACCGCGCCGCCAGCACCATCCCGAGCGCCACCCCCTCGCCGTGGAGCAGGCGATCGGAAAAGCCGGTCTCGGCCTCCAGCGCATGGCCGAAGGTGTGGCCGAGGTTCAGCAGAGCGCGGCGGCCGGTCGTCTCGCGCTCGTCCTCCCCGACGATGCGGGCCTTTGCGGCGACCGAATGCGTGATGGCATGGTCGCGGTAAGAAACGTCGTAATCGATGTTCCGTGCCGTGAAGGCGGGCCGAGAACCGGACGACGATCGCCTGGTTCGTC
>JANLUV010000074.1:0-3284 GCA_031363685.1 Alphaproteobacteria bacterium
CGACCGCCTGAACGCCGATCCGGCGGTGGACGGCATCCTCGTCCAGCTGCCGCTGCCCGCGCATATCGATGAGCAGCAGGTGATCGCGGCGATCAACCCCGACAAGGATGTCGATGGGTTCCACGTCATCAACGCCGGGCGGCTGGCGGTCGGGCAGGCCGGGTTCGTGCCCTGCACCCCGCTCGGCTGCCTGATGCTGCTCAAGGACCGGCTGGGTGACCTGTCCGGGCTGGAGGCGGTGGTGATCGGGCGCTCGAACATCGTCGGCAAGCCGATGGCGCAATTGCTGCTCGCCGAAAGCTGCACCGTCACCGTGGCGCACAGCCGCACGAGAGACCTGCCCGGCGTGGTCCGGCGGGCGGACATCATAGTCGCGGCGGTGGGCCGGCCGGAAATGGTCAAGGCCGGATGGATCAAGCCCGGCGCCACCGTGATCGACGTGGGCATCAACCGCGTTCCGGCGGCGGAAGCGGGCAAGACCCGGCTGGTCGGCGATGTCGATTTCGCCGGAGTGCGCGCGGTGGCGGGCGCGATCACGCCGGTGCCGGGCGGGGTCGGGCCGATGACCATCGCCGTGCTGTTGCGCAACACGCTGGTCGCCGCCCACCGCAATGCCGGGCTGGACCTCGCCGCCGACGCGATCTGATGGGGGCACTCTCCCCCCGCTGGGGAGAGATACCCAGGCTTGGCCGCGTGCTGCCACGCCGCAGTACAGCGGGGCAACGCCCCGCCGCCACCATTTTGTGCCGTAGTTTCATCAACCTGCAACCAATCCGGGGGTTGCCGGCAGCGGCAGAAGCACCGTCGGGAAATCGCTTCTCCCGAACCGCAATTACGCTATTCCCCTGCTGGAGCCTTGAGGAACACCGATGCTACGCCGCGCTTTCGTCCTTACCCTGCTGGCCGTCCCCGCGCCCGCCACCGCCGCGCCAGAGCCTCAGGCTGCGCCGCCAGCCGCTGGTCCGGCCGCGCCCGGATCGCGCAATTCCTACGCCAATCCCAGCGCGGTGATCGCCGCCGAACTCGCCTTTGCCCAGGACGCCCAGGTCCGCGGCCAATGGACCGCGTTCGCCGCCGCCGCCGCGCCCGATGCGGTGATGTTCACGCCGAAGATGGTCTGGGCGCAGCGGTGGCTCAAAGGCCGGCCCAACCCGGCGGTGGCGGTCAAATGGCAGCCACAGGAAGTCTGGTCGAGCTGCGACGGGTCGCTGATGGTCAGCCACGGCGCCTGGCAGAAAGCCGGGCCGGGCACCCCTGAAATCGGCTATTATACCATGATCTGGCAACGCCAGCCGGATGGCCGCTACAAATGGATTCTCGATCACGGCGATACGCTGGCAGAACCGGTGGCCGTGCCCGAAATGCTGACCGCGCATGTGGCCGATTGTCCCGACCGGCCGGACAGGATCGATGGTCCGCCCCAGGGCCAGATGAACGAGACCAGGCAAAGCAAAGCCAAGCCGGTCAAGCTCGCCGATCTGCCCCCACTCGATCCGCATTACCGCGCTGGCGCCGCTACCGATGGTTCGCTCAAGTGGCAGGTGACAGTAGACGTTGATGGCGGCCGCAAGCTGGCGGTGTCGTGGATGACCGGCGGCGTGGAAAACGATGCCCTGAACGACGAGGTCGGCGCCGACATGCCGGCGCAATGACCTGATGGTCGAATTGTTCACCTCGGCGTTCGTCACGCTGTTCGTGGTCATCGACCCGCCGGGCTGCGCGCCGATCTATGCCGGGCTGACCAGCACCGCAACCCGTCGGCAGGGGCCACAGTCATGGCGCTGGGCGCTGGCCTGATCGCGGCGCTGATCCTCGTCGTGTTCGCGCTGTTCGGTGAACAGCTGCCCGGCTTCCTCTACAACGGGCTTGATCGCCTCGATCATGCTGCTGTCGGCACGCGCCCACGGGACGCTGATCGGGCTGGCCGCGCTGGCGGCGCAGTTCGTGATCGACGGGCTGCGGGCGAGCTTTAACAGCTGAACTGGGCGGGGCGCCGAAAACGCCGCTACTGCAACGTGGCCCGGTCGTCGTCGCTATCGCGGCGGGCGAAGAACTGCATCAGCTGGACGATCAGCTCGCAGCGGCTGGCCAGCCCCGGCGCTTCGAGCAGCGCTTGTTTGGCCGCAGCATCGAACGGGGCGATCTGCGCTACCCCGTTGATCAGCGTTTCATCGTCGAGCCGGGCGACGCTGGCCCAATCGACGCGGTAGCCCTGCGCTGCGGCAAAGCGCCGTGCTTCGCGTTCAAAGCCGGCGCGTTCAATCGCGGCCAGCACTTCCCCTTCCGGCTCGTCGAACAGCTCCGCCTCGATCTGACGGAACGGCGTGGTCACATCCAGTTCGCCCAGCATCCGAAACCGCGCCTCGCCTTTGAGGACAAGGTTGAAGCAGCCGTCGTCCAGCGCCTCGATCTCGCCGATCTTGCCCAGGCAGCCCACGCTGAACAGCGGCGCGCCTTCCTCGGCGCGCTGCGGCTGGATCATGCCGATCCGCCGGTCCCGCGCCAGCGCATCGGACACCATCGCCCGGTAGCGCGGCTCGAAAATGTGCAGCGGCAACTGCAAGCCCGGGTACAGGATCGCGCCCGACAGCGGGAAAATCGAGATGCGCTTGCCGGTCATGCCGCCCCGCCGGCCGCTCAGCCGAACAGCACGGTGGACAGCTTGCGCCGGGTTGCGGCCACCCACGGATCTTCAAGGCCGGTCGCCGCGAAGATCTGCAGCAGTTTGGCCTTGGCGGCACCTTCGTTCCACTCGCGGTCCGCCGCGACCATCTTGAGCAGGGTTTCGGCCGCATTGTCGCGCTCACCAGCGGCGAAGGCGGCAGCGGCGAAGGCCAGCTGCGCGGCCATGTCCGCCGGGCGTTCGGCCGCAGCGGCGCGCAGTGCGGCCAGTTCGCTGTGTTCGGGCTTGTCTTTGGTAAGCTCCAGCGCGGCGCGTGCCTGCGCAATGGCCGGATCAGCGGCCAGCAGCGGATCGAGCGCGGCCAGCGCCGCCTCGGCTTCCTCGCCACAGCCGGCTGCCGTCAGGGCGCGGATCAGGCCGGCGTGGGCGGCGGCATTGTCAGGCGCGATGTCGATGATCTGGGCAAAGATCGACACCGCCCGCTCGGCTTCGCCACCGGCCAGCACTTCTTCACCCAGCGCGAGCAGCGGGGTGACATCCTCCGCCGCGCCGGCGCCCGGCTGGATCGGCAACTTGGCCAGCAGCTGGTCGAGCATCGCCTTCAGCTGCGATTCGCTGCGCGCATTGGTCAGGTCGGCAACCGGCTGGCCCTGGAAGATCG
>JANLUV010000087.1:0-7190 GCA_031363685.1 Alphaproteobacteria bacterium
CGCGCGGCGCGCTGGCCCGCGCGGTTGCAGCGGCTGGCGGACGGACCGTTGACCGCGCTGGTGCCGGGCCGCGCGGTATGGCTGGACGGGGGGCACAATGCCGACGCGGCGCAGGCGATCACGCGGGCACTGACCGATCAAGCCCCGATCGACCTGGTGTTCGGACTGATGGCCAATCGCCGGATCGCCGATGTGCTGGGCCCGCTGGCGCCGCTGGTGCGCAAGGCGCTGGTGGTGCCGCTGGGCGGGCACGCGCATCACGATCCGCGCGATGTGGCGATGTTCGCGCAACGCGAACTGGGCCTGCGCGAGTGTTATCCGGCATCCGGCGTGGACGAGGCGCTGCGGCGACTGGGCGATGATCCCGGCGGCGCGGCTACGGTGCTGATCGCGGGTTCGCTATACCTCGCGGGCGAAGTGCTCAGGCTGAACCGGGAACTGCCGGATTAGGCCGGATACTTCGGCCAGCGCGCGCTACGCAGCCAGGGGAATATGAATTTACGCCCCGGCGTCTTCCCCGGCCGTCCCGATCGACGCATCGACCAGCCCAGCCCGGGCCATCCACCAGAACAGCACGATGCCGGGCACGGCCGCGACGGTGGTAAGCAGGTAGAAGTTCACATAGCCGATCGCCTCGATCAGCCCGCCTGCGGTCGTCCCGGTCAGGAACCGCCCGACCACGCTTGCCCCGGCGGAAATCAGCGCATACTGCGTCGCAGTGAAGCGCAAGTTGCACAGCGCCGAGAAATAGGCGACCACCACGACTCCGCCGAACCCCGATGCCGCGTTCTCGAACCCGATCGCGCCAGCCATTCCGACATTGGAATGTCCCGCCGCCGCCAAGAGCGCGAAGCTGAGATTGGACACCGCCATCAGCACCAGCGCCAGCAGGACCGATCGCTTGAGCCCCATCCGGGAAAATGCCGCGCCGCCGGCAAAAATGCCGACGAGATAGGCCCAGAACCCGAAGCCCACGTCGTACACCGCAATCTCGTCGTTGCTGAAGCCGAGATCGTCGAACAGCAGGCGGAAGGTCAGGTTCGCCAGCGTGTCGCCGATCTTGTGGACAAGGACGAACAGCAGCACCAGCAGCGCTCCCTTCCGCCGGAAAAACTCGGTGAACGGGCCGTGGATCGCGGCGATCACCTCGGCAATGCGCTTCCGTCTGGCCGCATCGCGGTGGCGGGCCGGTTCGCCAAGCCAGAGCGCGGTGAGCATCGCCGGCAACGCGAAGACAGCGCAGGCAAGGTAGCCCAGGCTCCACCCGTGGCGCGCCGCAATCACCAATGCCAGCGCGCCCGCTCCGGCGGAGCCGATCCGCCAGCCATATTGGGACATGCCCGAACCGACCCCGAGCTGATACGGCTTCAAAGTCTCGATCCGGTAGGCGTCGATCACGATATCAAACGTCGCCCCGGCCGCGCCGACCAGCACTGCGGCGATCACCGTTGCGCCGATATCCGCCGCTGGATCAACCAAGGCAAGGTTGGTGACTGCCGCCATCACCAGCACACCCGCGAGCAACATCCACGAAACGCGCTGCCCCAGCCGGCCCAGGACCGGGAGGTGCACCCCATCGACGACCCAGGCCCAGAACACCTTGAGGTTGTAGACCAGGAAGGCAAGCGTGAACGCGGTCACCGTCTTCTTGTCGATCCCGTCCTGCGCGAGGCGCGTGGTCAGCGTGGCGCCGATCATGGCGAAGGGGAAGCCCGATGAGATCCCGAGGAACAATGCCGCAAGCGATTCCTTCTCGAGGTATGGCTTGACCGCCCCCCCCCAGCCCTGCTGTCGCCCTGCAGCCTCGTCCATGCGCGCCACCTTCCTACCTTGATCCGGCGGCGACCCTAGCGGCCTTTGCCCGCAAGGCCAGAGCAGGGGTGGATTTTTACGCTGCGGGTAATTTTGACGCATCCCCCCGGCCCCGCTAAGGCGAGCCGATGCCCGACACCCCAGAACACGAAGATCCCGAAGTCCCCATCACCGATGCGGCCGACGACGGCGCGCCGAAAGACACCCCGGCCGACGCCCATGACATCGCGCCCGAAGGCCACGAGCCTGATGGCCCGGAGGGCGACGAACCCGATAGCGCCGAATCTGAAGGCGATGAGCCTGAAGGCGATGAGCCTGAAGGTGAAGAACCCGGCGGCGACTGGCCCGATGGCGAGCGCCCCGAAGGCGACCGGATCGCCAAGCTGCTCGCCCGCGCCGGGATCGCCAGCCGCCGCGACGTCGAGCGGATGATCGGCGAAGGGCGGGTGCGGCTGCACAATGAACTCGTCACCACGCCCGCCACGATCCTGCGGACTCTGCGCGGCGTTACGGTTGACGGCCAACCGGTCCGCGCGGCCGAGGCGGCGCGGCTGTTCGCGTTCCACAAGCCCGCCGGGCTGCTGACCGCCGAGCGCGATCCGGCCGGGCGGCCGACGATCTATACCGCGCTGCGCAACGCGCTGCCCCCCGAAACGCCGCGCGTGATGCCGGTCGGGCGGCTTGACCTCAATACCGAGGGGCTGTTGCTGCTGACCAACGACGGCGAACTGAAGCGCAAGCTGGAACTGCCATCCACCGGGATCCCGCGCACTTATCGCGCCCGCACCTTTGGCGACATCAGCCAGAACCGGTTGGAAGAACTGATCGAGGGGATCGAGATCGACGGCGTGCATTATGCCGGGATCGACGCCAACATGGAGCGCCGCACGGGCCGCAACCAGTGGATCGAGCTGACCCTGACCGAAGGCAAGAACCGCGAAGTGCGCCGGGTGCTGGAACACCTGGGGCTGGAAGTCAGCCGGTTGCTGCGCGTGGCCTATGGACCGTTCTACCTGGCCGACCTGCCGCGCGGCGCGGCGGTGGAAATCGCTCCGTCGCAAGTCGAAAAGTTCCGCGTCGAGCTGGGCATGCCGCCATCGCGCGCGGCGAGCGAACGCCCGCCCGCGCGGCTGGCGGGGCGGGCTGCGACAGGCCGGACACCCGCTGCCGGAAGTGGCGTGGCCAAGGCGCGGCCCAAGCCCGCGCTCAAGCGCCGCAAGGCCGATCCATCGCGCCCCGACGAAGCAATCGGGCGGCGGACTGGCGGGCATGATCGCTCCGGCCCGCGCGAACGGGCCGAACCGCGCGATACGGCGCCACCGCGCGCAGCGGCTGGGCCGCGTGTCCATGTGCATGGGCGGGCGCCGCCGCGTGACGTGACTGCACCGAGTGACCGGCCAGCCCCGCATGATCGGGCTGCACCGCGTGACCGGGCCGCACCAGCTGGACGCACCGCACCGGAACCGCGCGGCGGGCGCAGTGACCGCACCGGCCCGCGTGAGCGGACGTATGAGCGGGCTTATGAGCGGGCTGGCCCGCGCGAGCGGACCGGACCGAATGACCGGACCGGAGCCCGCGAGCGGACCGGACCGGGCGATCGCCCGGCATCGCCGGAGCGGAAGATCCGCGAACGGCCCGAACCGCGCGACGGAGCAGAGCGGAAACCGCGTGCCGCGCCGCGTGACTGGGCCCGGACCAACGACCGCAAGGCCCCGGCCAAGCGCGCCGCTCCGCGCAGTCGCTCGGACGGCGGGACCGACGCCGGCGAGCGCCGCGCGGCGCGTGAACGCGTTGCCCCGGGCACGTTGACGAGCCGGCCGCGCGATCCCGATCGGCCCCGTAATGCGGACCGGCCCCGAGATACAGACAGGCCCCGGGATACAGACCGGCCCCGGGATACAGACAGGCGGGCACCGGCCCGCAGCCCCCGCAGCGGCGACTCGGGCGGAAAAGCGCCGTTCGGCGGCGGCCGGACCGGTAACGGCCCGGCCGGTAACCGCCCCGCCAGCAAGGGGCCGACCGGGAAAGGGCCGCCGCGTAGTGGCGCGCCCGGGAAGGGTCCGCCCCGGAAGGGTCCGCGTCCGTGAGCGTGCGGGTCATTGCCGGGCAGTGGCGCGGCCGCAAGCTGGTCACGCCCGAAGGCGAAACAACCCGTCCCACCGCCGAACGCACGCGCGAAACGCTGTTTTCGATGCTGCTGAGCCGGCTTGGCAGCTTTGACGGGCTGGCCGTGGCCGACCTGTTTGCCGGGTCTGGCGCGCTTGGGATCGAGGCCTTGTCGCGCGGGGCGACGACGTGCGTGTTCGTGGAACAGGATCCGCCAGCGATCCGCGCGCTACGCACCAATATCGCCAATTTGGGCGCCCCGGCGCAGTGCGACGTGCGGGCCAGTTCGGTGCTTTCGCTCGGGCCCGCCAAGGCGCCGCTGGACCTGATCCTGCTTGATCCGCCCTATCGCAGCGGTGCCGGCGCGGTGGCGCTGGACAAGCTGGTGCGGCTCGGCTGGATAAATGCGGCAACCTGGATCAGCCTGGAAACCGCAACCGACGAGGAGCCGAAGCTGCGCGGCTATGATGCGGTGGCCGACCGCCGGGTCGGCAAGGCGCGGATTACGTTGCTGCGGCACGTCCCGGCCGGGTGATTCGCTGCCAGTTGACCATTTCCGGTTTCAGGCGCAACTTCTCCGACCGGGGCCGGTACCCCGGTCCCCAAAATAGGGGAGAGGCTACATGCGTAAAATTGTATTCGTCGGCTGCGGGATCGCAGCCGCGCTGGTCGCCAGTTGTTCCAATGGCCCCGATACCGGCAAGGTCGCCGACGATGTGACGGCGGCGATGGAGGGCGCGATTGCCGGGTTCAATGCCCACGACGCGGCCAAGGCCACCGCGATCGACGCACCCGGCTACATCGGCATGTTCCATGGCATGAACAACACCAGCGGCATTGCGCAGAACCTGGCACTGACCAAGAAGCGGGTCAGCGATCCGGCCGCCAAGGTCGAAGCGGTCAGCCCCGAAGTCAACGTCTCTACCAGCGGCGACATGGCGGTGTGGAACGCCACGTATGCCTATACCCACACCGATCCGGTGACCAAAGCTGCGGCGGTCGAGCACGGCAACTGGGTCGTGGTGTTCCGCCGCCAGCCCGACGCCAGCCTGAAAGCCACGCTGGGGGTGATTTCGGACACCGCCCCGGCCAAGGCCGCGCCGCCGCCGGTGTAAGGCGGAGTCATTGCGCCACGGTTCGGGGGAGAGGGTGGACAACTGCACGCCGGCCGGCCAGCACGCCGGCCAGCGTCAGCGCCCCGGCGAACGTCAGGAACAGCCCGACATATGGCGTGCCCCCGCGGTCGGCGAGCGCCTGCGCCGCGAACGGGGCGAGCGCGCCGCCGATGATCCCGCCCAGATTGAAGGCCAGACCGATCCCGGTGTAACGCACCGGCACCGCGAACAGCGTGGGTAGCCACGCGCCCAGCGGGCCGTACGTCAGCCCCATCACGAACAGCGCTGCCGCCAGCGTGACGAACACCACCGGCAGCGAGCCCGAGCCAAGCCCGGTGCCGAAGCCCAATCCGATCAGCACCGTCAGCACCGCGCCGCTGGCAAGCACCGTGCGCGGGGAGGTCTGGTCGGCCCACCAGCCTGCGACGACGATGCCCAGCGCGAGGAAGCAGTTGGCGCCAAGTTGCACCGCGAGGAATTGCTCACGCGGGTAATGCAGCGTGGTGGTTCCGAACGACAGCGCGAAGGTGGTGGCGAGGTAGAAGATCGCGAAACACGCGACCACGCCCGCAATCCCGGCGACCACCGCGCCGGGATGATCGCGCAGCAGCCGCCCGACCGGCACGTGCGGCGGCGGGGCGTGTTCAAGCGCCTCACGGAAGGCCGGCGTCTCGCCGATCTTGAGCCGCACCCACAACCCCACGCCGACCAGCGCCGCCGAGGCGAGGAACGGGATCCGCCAGCCCCAGCTGGCGAAATCCGCTTCCGACAGCCCGAGGCCAAGCAACAGGAACAGTCCGTTGGCGCACAGGAACCCGAGCGGCGCGCCGAGCTGCGGAGCCGAACCGAACCGCGCCTCCCAGCCCTTGGGCGCGTTTTCCACCGCCAGCAGCGAAGCGCCGCCCCATTCGCCGCCCAGCGCGAAGCCCTGCCCGAAGCGCAACACGCACAGCAGCGCCGGGGCGAGCCAGCCGATCCCCCACTGGTCCATAAAGGCATACGTGGGCAGGAAGGCGATCAGCAGCGTGGAGGCGCCCATCAGCATGAGCGAGGCGACCAGCGTGGACTTGCGCCCGATCCGGTCTCCGAAATGGCCGAACGCCAGCGCGCCGATGGGCCGCGCGAAGAACGCGAGGCCGAACGACATGAACGAGGCCAGCCGCTGCGCCTCGGGCGCCTGCGCCGGAAAGAACAGCGGCCCGATCACCAGCGCCGCTGCCGTCGCGTAGATATAGAAATCGTAGAATTCGACCGCCGTACCGACCAGCGACGCGCTAAGGACGCGGGCGTTGGCGCGGATGGGGTTGGGCGGGCTGGCGGCGGGGCTGGTGGCGGCGGTCATCGTCTGCGGGACTTGCCGACCCGCCCGACGCTGTCAACCGCCCGATGCGCTCAACCGCCCGATGCCCTCAACCAATCGCATGACAGAACCGGGGCGCCAGCCGCCAGCTTGGCCCCGCCGCGCTGCGCCGCGAGCTGCGTTTCGATCGATGTCCACGCGGTAGTGCGCTGTTCCGGGGTCATGGAATAAGGGCCGGTGGGGGTCGGGGTGGCGGCGGGAACACTGGCCATCGGAGCCAGAATGGTATCCTGCGCGTGAAGCATCGCGCCGGCAGTCATGGACGCGGCCATCGACAGGGCAAGTGCGGGTGCGGCGAAAAGGGGTCGCATAAAAGTCTCTCCTGATACGCCCGTGCGGCGGGCATGCGCCATCCGGTACGGGCGGACGCGCGGGAGGGTTCCTTGCCCAGCGGCCAGCCGGGTGCATCGCGCGGCGCGCCGATACCGGCCGGCCGGATCGGGCGTGAACCTGAATAACCGTACAGCGGCAAGGCTTTCCGGGCGGGCCCGTTTCGCTGAAGCGCGCTACTTTCCCGGGTTGCCGCGCGGGCCAATGTTCCCTAACTGTTCACGGATGTCGGTTCCCGAACAGATTCTCTCTTCTGCCGTTGTAGCCCCGGCCAATACTCCGGACAGCACAGGCGCGCCCGAATGGCTGGCCCGGCTCAACCCGCCCCAGCGCGAGGCGGTGCTGACCACCGAGGGGCCGGTGCTGATGCTGGCGGGCGCGGGCACCGGCAAGACTGCGGCGCTGACCGCACGGCTGGGCTGGCTGGTCCTGTCGCGCCGCGCCTGGCCGAGCGAGATCCTGTGCGT
>JANLUV010000106.1:0-4225 GCA_031363685.1 Alphaproteobacteria bacterium
TGGCTGGTCGTGGTGATGTCCCTGATCGGGGGCCTGCTGACCATCGTGTTCGGCGCCTGGCACGTGGCCCGGCGGCACGAGGGCCGGATCGCGATTCCGTACGGCGTGGCCATCTGCGTGGCCGGCCTGCTGACACTTGCCAACCAATCTTTGCCCATGCTGCAGGCACTGCAAGTTGGGTGAAGAACTTTTTAACCATTTTGACCGAAACATACGCATCAATTCAGGTATTTCCTCAGGGGGGCTTGCATAGCCATGGACAAGAGAAAGCTCATGCTGCTGCTGGGAGCATTGGTCGTCGCGATCGGTACTGCCCTGGCTGCCCGTAGCATGTTGAGCGGCGGCACCGCACCTTCGGCTGAAGCGGCGCAGCCGCTGGGGCCCAAGGTTCTGGTCGCCCAGCGCGCGCTGCCGGTCGGCACGATCATCACGCAGGATTCGATCGCGTTTCAGGCCTGGCCAAAGGACTTGGTCAAGGACGCCTACTTCCTTGAGGGACAGGCGGACATGAACAAGATGCTCGGCACCGTGGTGCGATATCCGGTCACGGCCGGACAGCCGGTGACCCAGGGCGCACTGGTTCGCCCCGGCGACCGCGGGTTCCTTGCCGCGGCGCTCGGCGCCGGGATGCGCGCCGTGACGATCACGGTTTCGGCCCGCACGGGTGTCGCCGGCTTCGTCTTCCCGGGTGACCACGTCGATCTTATGCTGACCCAGTCAGTCAACCCGACCGGCAACGATACCGGCACGCCGCTCAACGCTGCAGAGACCATTCTGCGCAACCTGCGGGTGCTCGCCACCGATCAGTCGACCGATACGGTCGTGGTCGAAGGCAAGACCGTGGTGAAGGCATTCAGCACCGTCACGCTCGAAGTGACCCCGAAGATCGCCGAGAAGATCGCGGTGGCCGACAAGATCGGCACGCTCTCGCTTTCGCTGCGCTCGATCGCCGACAACCAGTCGGACCTTGAGCGCGCGGTTGCCAGCGGCCAAGTGAAACTGCCCGTCGGTGCCAGCAAGGCGGAAGAGGATCGCCTGCTTTCCGCCGCAGTGAACCGCCCGCAGGACAGCGCCACCACCTTCCAGACCGGCGGCGACGTCTCGCGCTTCCAGCGCAAGTCCCTGCCGCGCCCCGGCGCCAGTCCCACCAAGGATTTCGGCGCCGCGATGGGCCAGGCGCTTGGCTCGATGGTCAAGGCGGTGAGTGGCGGCCTGCCGGTCCAGACCGGTCCGATGGTCCGCGTCAGCCGCGGCAAGACCACCACGCTCGAAGCGGCCGGGAGGTAAGCATGAACAGCTCTGCCGGACACCTCCTGACCGCTCACGCGAAGGGCACCTCGATGAACCGTCGTCTCGCTTCCACTCTGCTGACTGCGGCCAGTGCACTGGCGCCGCTGGCTGCACTGGCCCCAATGCTGGCTGCCACTCCGGCCGCCGCCCAGTCGGTCACCCGCCCGGTGCAGGACATCGCGCTCTCGATCGGCCGCGGACAGCTGATCACCGTACCCGGCCGGATGACCGACGTGTTCGTCGCCGACGATACGGTGGCCGACGTCCAGGTCAAATCGACCAACCAGCTGTATGTCTTCGGCAAGGGCGCCGGCGTGACCACGGTCTATGCCAGCAACGCCGCCGGCGACGTGGTGTGGTCGGCCAACCTGCGGGTCGGCTCGAACATCGACACGGTCGACCAGATGCTGCACCTGGCCATGCCCGACGCCAAGATCGGCGTTTCGACGATCGGGGCAAGCACGGTCCTGCTGACCGGCACGATCGGCGCGCCGGAAGATGCCGCCGAAGCCGAACGCCTGGTCAAGGCCTTCGTCGGTGACAAGACCAACGTGATCAGCCGGCTCAAGATGTCCACACCGCTGCAGGTCAACCTGCAGGTGCGGATTTCCGAAGTCAGCCGATCGCTGATCAAATCGCTCGGCAGCAACTTCGCCACGGCCGACTCGTCCAGTGGCTTCAAGTTCGGCGTCGGCCAGGGCCGCCCGTTCGGCCCGCAATATAACCCGGGCGGCCCGATGGGCGTCGGCGTGACGGCAGGCACAACCGGGACAACCGTAGTTACCACGGTCACGGGGGCGACCGCTCTGGCCGGCGCGGGCCGCCTGTTCGGCCTCGACATTCTGGGCACCCTTGATGCCGGTGAAACCGCCGGGCTCGTGACCACGCTGGCCCAGCCGAACCTGACCGCAATCTCGGGCGAAACCGCCGACTTCCTGGCGGGCGGCGAATTTCCGATCCCGACCAGCCAGGGCTTCGGCACGACTACGATCGAGTACAAGAAGTACGGTGTCAGCCTGAGCTACACCCCGACGGTGCTGGCCAACGGCCGGATCTCGCTGCGGGTTCGACCGGAAGTGTCCGAACTGTCCTCGCAGGGTGCGATCACCCAGGGCGGCTTCACCGTTCCGGCCTTGACCACCCGCCGCGCGGAAACGACCGTGGAACTCGGCTCGGGCCAGAGCTTCATGATCGCCGGGCTGCTGAGGAACGGCACCTCGAACTCGGTCACGAAGCTGCCGGGCGCGGGCGATATCCCGATCCTGGGCAGCCTGTTCCGTTCAACCTCGTTCCAGCGCGGCGAAACCGAACTGGTCATCGTGGTCACGCCGTATCTGGTCCAGCCGGTTGATGCGAACGCGATCAAGCTGCCGACCGATGGCTATCAGGCGCCCAACGACGTCCAGCGGATCTTCGGCAACCAGGAAAGCGGCGCCAATGCCGGCAACCGGCCCAAGCCACACGAGGCCCCGGGCAGCCAGCAGGGCAACCCGCCCGCACCCAAGGTAGGCGCGGCCGATTCAGGTGCTCCCGCTGCGGCGCTGGCAGCCAAGTCCGAACTTCCCCCGGTCAAGGGCGATCCGAACGCCACGCCCGGCTTCAACCTGAAGTGAGAGAGGTGAACCCCATGCGTACGATCATGCTTCGCGCGGCGACCACGAAAGCGGTTCCGGCAGCCCTCGCCCTCTCGCTCTCCCTCGCGCTTTCGGCGTGCGGCGGGATGGCCACCAATCGCACTCTGGAAAGCCTGCACCAGCCGGTGGTCGAAAAGACCAACTACGTGCTTGACGTGACGACCGGCCCCGGCGGCCTGTCGGTGCCCGAGCAGCGCCGCCTGGCCGGCTGGTTCGATGCGATGAATCTGCGCTACGGCGACAAGATCTACATCGACGATCCGCTGTCCAGCGGCGCGACCCGCAGCACGGTCGAAGCGGTTGCCGCGCGTTACGGCATGCTGCTGAACGACAGCGCGCCGGTAACCCAGGGCTATGTCAACGCCGGCACCGCGCGGATCATCGTGACCCGCGCCAGCGCCAGCGTTCCGGGCTGCCCGGACTGGCGCAACGGTTCGGACACCAATTTCGCCAACGGCACCAGCCACGGCTACGGTTGCGCAATCAACAGCAACCTTGCCGCGATGGTCGCCGATCCGGAGCACCTGATCAAGGGCGCGACCGGCAATGGCGAAACCGTTGTGATGAGTTCGACCAAGGCGATTGACGCCTACCGCGAGAAGCCGGCCAAGGCCGGTGAAGCCACCACCGTCTCAACGAAGGGCAACTGATCGATGAACGCGCCGTGGAAAGCCGGAACGCCCGGTAACCGAGATCCTTTCGCTTCCTTCATCTGCGACGACGCCGCACTGGACGTGCTGCGCCCGGTCGTGATCGAGATGGGCTGGCAGCCCGAGAAGTGCCACAAGGGTGGCCTGCGCAACGCGGTGCAATCGCTGTCGATCACCGCCAGCCCGAACATCCTGATGGTCGATCTGTCGGAAAGCGGTGACCCGCTGAACGACATCAACGCCCTGGCCGAGGTGAGCGAACCCGGCACGGGGGTGATCGCGTACGGCCAGGTCAACGACGTGCGGCTCTATCGCGACCTGGTGGCGAGCGGAATCCACGACTACCTGCTCAAGCCGCTGAGTGCGGGCCAGGTGCGCGACGCGCTGAGTTCGGCGCAGACGATCTTCGCCCAGCCGCGGGCGCATGATCCGGCCAATGCCAAGCGCCATATCTCCACCGCGGTGGTGGGTACGCGCGGCGGGGTTGGCGCCTCGTTGCTGGCGACTTCACTGGCGTGGCTGTTCAGCACCGACCACAAGCTGCCGACCGCGCTGCTCGACCTTGACGTCCATTTCGGCACCGGCGCGCTGACGCTCGACCTCGAGCCGGGCCGCGGCCTGACCGACGCGATCGAGAACCCGGGCCGGATC
>JANLUV010000187.1:0-1866 GCA_031363685.1 Alphaproteobacteria bacterium
GAACATTGAGCATGGGGGTCGCGCCTCCTCGTTCAGATTTCGAAGCTGACCATCTTGGCCATGATGAACGCGCCGATACCCATCCAGATGAACCCGGCGCTGCCGGCGACCATCAGGCGCTCGTCGATGAAGAATTTCTCGAGGTAGCCCGGGTTGACCCACCAGATGAGGCCGGACACGATGAACGGCAGCGAGCCGACGATATACGCCGAGGCCTTCGATTCCGAACTCATCGCCCGGATCTTCAGCTTCATCTGGGCGCGCTTGCGCAGCACGTCGGCCAGGTTCGACAGCGTTTCCGCCAGGTTGCCGCCGGTCTCGCGCTGGATCGCCAGCGTGATGCAGAAGAACTGGAATTCGGGCGTGCCCAGCCGGTCGGCGGTATTCTGGAGGGCTTCATCCATCGTCTTGCCGATGCGGATGCGTTCGTTGACGAGCTTGAATTCCTCGCCCACCGGGCCCGGCACTTCGCCCGACACGATGCCAAGCGTCTCGGACACCGGCAGGCCCGAGCGCAGACCGCGGACCAGCAGTTCGATCGCGTCGGGGAACTTGCTGGTGAAGCCGTTGGTGCGCTTCTTGATGAAGTAATTCACCATGATGTGCGGCAGCCCCAGCCCGATCACCGCACCAACCCCCAGCGACAGCAGCGGCACGCCGGTTTTCAGGAAGATAACGAGCGACAGGAACAGCGCCAGACCCAGCGAGACATACATATACTGGCTCGACTTCCAGTTCATGCCGGTGCGGTGCAGGCGCAGCGCCAGCGCTTCGGCGCGCGAGCCGGAGCCCGCGATCTGGTGGGTCTTGGGCTTGCGCGCGGCCACCGCTTTCTTCAACTGCGCCTCGACCTTGTCGAGGGCGTTGTCCGAATGGCGGAACCGCACCGCCTGCAGCCGGCGCGTGCCTTCCTTGGCCGCATTGGGCCCCAGGAATGCGCCCGCGCCCATCCCCAGCACTGCTGCAGCGCCGACCGTGATGACCATCAATTGCAGCGTGTTCATCGGCCTGTCCTTGCCCAGTCTGTCATCGGGGGGCGGTCATGTGCAGCCGAAGTCGGCGGCGCCCTGTTTTCCCCGGATTCCCCGGAATCGATTTCGTCGTTGCGTGCTGCTGGCAACCCGCCGTGGCGGGCGCCGACGGCGCCCCGGCGGATCACGCCGGGGTCTTTTCCTTCTTGGCGAGCAGACCCTTGAGGTCGAACTTGCCGAGCAGCGAAGCCCCGGCCCTCTTGCCCTTGTCCGCGTCGATGTCGGCCTCGCTCACACCGACAATCGTCTGGGCGATTTCGCGCACCACGGCGCTGGCCTTGGTGGCGCGATTGGCCTCGGCGAACGTCTGGCCCAGCTTGGCGGCATTGGTTGCCGCCTTGAGGTCAAAGGGGATCGCGAAGCTGACCTTGCGTTCGATCGATGCCTCGAAGTCGGCCTTGCTGATTTCCTGCGCGGCTTGCTGCACCTTGTTGGCGACTACAAACGTCTGGACGTGTGCGGCGTTGGCCTTCAGCCACGACAGGATGCGGATCGCATCGCGCGCCGAGGCCAGGGTATATTCGGTCGCCAGCACCACGCAGTTCACGTCCGCCAGCAGGTGGGGGAAGTTGATCAGCATGTTGCGCGGCAGATCGATGACGGTCATTTCGAACGCCTGGCGGAATTCTTCCTCCAGTTGAACGAACGCCGAACCGTCGGTCATCAGCGGCGAATTGATCGGCGCCTCGGCCGACAGGATCGCCAGGTTGTCGTTCGCCCGGATCATTGCCCGTTCGATGAACAGCCCGTCGATCCGGCTCGGGTTTTCGATCGCGTCGGTCAGGCCGCGGCCCGGTTCGAGGTCGAGCGTCAGCGCGCCGGTGCCGAAATGGAC
>JANLUV010000192.1:0-3085 GCA_031363685.1 Alphaproteobacteria bacterium
GTCCGACGATTTGTCGTTTTTTTCGCGCTGATCGGGCGGGCCTCGCGGGTCATCACGTGGCGTAATAGCTGCCATTGCAATTCTGTTATGGATAATTCATGCAATTATTACAGCGGTACAATCCCATGTTGCCGTTTTACCACAGCTAAGCGCTATATGTAGGGAATGCGAAATTTTGTCGGTTGCTGCAATGGTCCGTCCGTTATATCGCACCGGTTAGATCGATGAGAACGGGCAAGCGCTGCCGATCCGAGATGGCGCTGCGCAACTGGCATGAGGAGTAGCACCGGCTCACACTGCAACGACGGTACATTGGCATTATGCGTCCGTTGCAAGGTGGCTGCACAGCAATCGCATCGACTTCAAAAAAATCGCGCTGGCTGGTTCGCGCCGCCGTCTGGTGGCCGAGGCGAGGCCAGGCCGATTTTTCCAGGAATTGCCCGCGGTTGGTGGTTGTTCGGTGACGAACGGCAATCGGTCCTACGGGTCTAGGCAACTCACGATCGGCAGCTTGCCCCGAAGGTACATCGGGGGTGCCGAATTTCATTTAGAGGGAGTGGGATATGAATAAAGTCATGTTGCGTCTGTCGGCCGGTCTGTGCGTGGGGATGCTTCTCCCGTCGGTCGCGCAGGCTCAGGAATCCGCTGCGGCCGCCCAAACGTCGGCGAACGACGCTGCCTCCGGCGACATCGTCGTTACCGCGAACAAGCGCGAGCAGAACCTCAACACCGTCGGCCTCACGATCACCGCGATCTCGGCCAACGCGCTGCAGGAACGCAAGCTGACCTCGCTGGCCGATATCGCCAACAGCATTCCGGGCCTGGCCTTCGCCACCTCGAACACCGGCACGCCGATCCTGACGCTGCGCGGCGTCGGCTTCAACGAAAGCTCGCTCGGCGTTTATCCCGCCGTTTCGGTCTATGTTGATCAGAACCCGCTGCCGTTCCCGGCAATGGCCTCGCACGCCGCGTTCGACCTGCAGCGCGTCGAAGTGCTGAAGGGTCCGCAGGGCACCCTGTTCGGCCAGAACTCCACCGGCGGCGCGATCAACTACATCGCCAACAAGCCGACCAAGACCTTCGAAGCCGGTGCCGATATCAGCTATGGCCGTTTCAACACGGTTGAAGGCAATGCCTACATCTCCGGTCCGCTGTCGGACAACATCCGGGCGCGCGTCGCCGGCACCGGCCTGCGCAGCGATGACTGGCAGTACAGCGCCACGCGGAACGACACCAATGGCCGCCAGAAGTACTATGCCGGCCGTGCGATCATCGATGCCGACCTCGGCGCCCTGAAGCTGCAATTCACTGCGTCGGGCTGGAAGGACCTGTCGCAGCCGCAGGCGCAGCAGCTTGTCGGCATCCGCGTCCAGAACTGGACGGCGGAACGTGAGGTGCGGCACCCCTTTTATCTCAACCCTGTCTGGTCTGGTGGTAATGCGCGTATTGCGGATTGGTCGACCGTGCGCCGCGATCCGGGTACAACCACTGCGGGGCCTCAAGGTCAATTCGGTCCGGAGAGCGGCTGGGGCACGACCAACCTCGACCCCCATGGGAACCGCGGGTTCTATCAGGTTGCCCTGCGCGGCGATCTTGAGCTAGGATCGCTCACCCTGACCTCGCAGACGTCCTACGGCAAGTACAACCAGCGCCAGGGCGTTGACGGTGACGGCCTGGCCGAGGTCACCTATGACCTCCAGCAGAACGATGGCTACATCTCGACGTTCAACCAGGAATTGCGCCTCGCGAACGATCCGACCAATGCCTTCCGCTGGCTGCTCGGCGCCAACTACGAAGACAGCATCACCTTTGAAAATCAGGCGCTGCGGTATTGGGACAATTCCAGCAGTGACTCGTCGCTGTTCAACATCAACTATTCTGGCGTGACCAACCGCCAGAAGCTTCGCAATATCGCGGTCTTCACCAACCTTGAATACCAGGCGAACGATCAAATTACGTTCAAGGGCGCGGTGCGTTACACCAACTCGCTCAACACCAACCAGTTGTGCAGCTACACTTCGCCGAACGGCAACGTGGACAAGCTGTTCAATCTCTTTGGCACCCTGTCGGTCTTCAATCCGACTGGCGCACCTTTCACGCCGATCGCGCATGACGGTTGCTACACGTTGAACTTACTTGGTGTTCCGGGCGAAGTGTTCAAGGGCCGTCTGAAGGAAGACAACGCTTCGTGGCGGATCGGTGTCGACTACAAGGTCGACAGCAACCTGCTGTTCTACGGCAACGTCTCGCGCGGTTACAAGGCCGGTTCGTTCCCGACCCTTGCTGCGGCCAGTTTCGTGGCGCTCGTGCCCGTTACCCAGGAAGCGGTGACTGCGTATGAAGTTGGCATGAAGGCTAGCCTGCTTGACCGTGCGGTACAGTTCAACACTGCAGCGTTCTATATGGACTACAAGAACAAGCAGGCCCGTGGCCGCCTTAAGGATCCCGTGTTCGGTGCGCTCGAAACACTGGTCAACGTCCCCAAGTCGCGCATCTGGGGTGTTGAAGCCGATGTCACCATCAGGCCGATCCGTGGCCTGACTCTGGCTGCCGCGGTGACCTATCTCAACACCAAGATCCTGGAGAGCCCGGCATTTCCGTACAACTTCAACGTGCTTGGCCAGGTAGATAACTTCGCCGGTGATCCGCTGCCGTTCACCCCGAAGTGGTCGGGATCGGTCAACCTCGATTACCGTCATGAACTGAGCGGCGGGCTCACCCCGTTCTTCGGTGCCTCGGTTAACGCTCGGACCAAGTCTGACTCGCAGTTCGGCGCAGAGCGCTTCAAGTATCTCGATGGGTGTAAGCTCACGACGGGCACCACTCCGGGTATTCCCGGTGGCACCCCGGTCTGCTCGCTGGCACCGGGCGTGACCAATCCGTTCGGCATTGCGGGCTATGCGACGGTCGACGGCCGCCTCGGCATCGAAGGTCCGGATGGCCGCTGGAAGGTGATGGTCTGGGGCAAGAACCTGTTCGACAAGTACTATTGGTCCAACGTCATCTCGTCGGCAGACGCTGCCTCACGCTTTGCCGGTACGCCGAGAACCTTTGGCGTGACGCTCAGCGTCAAGACCAAGTAAGC
>JANLUV010000412.1:0-4527 GCA_031363685.1 Alphaproteobacteria bacterium
TGGGTCGAGAGGCCAAGATCGGCCAGCGTGCGCGGTGCGGTGCCGGTGGCGCCCGGCATGACCACCGAGCCGGCCAGCTGCGACAGCGACCGCTTCAGCGCCAGCGCGCCGCTATCGCGCGCCAGATCGCCGCTGACCGGATCGGTTGCCGCCTTGAGCTGCGCCACCAGTTCGTTGAGCGCCGACGTAATGTCCTGCATCACCGTGGTGATAGCCGAGCTGTTGTTGGCGAACGTCAGCATGGTCGGCGCGCCCGCGTTGGTGGCGGTAAGGATCAGGTTGAGGCCGGGAAGGGCCTCGTTGATCGTGTTGCTTGTGCCGGTCATGGCCAGGCCGTCGATCTTCCAGGCCGCGTCGGCCGAGGTGCCGAGCAGCCGGGTGGCATCGCCGGTCGGCGCCCAGGCGAGCGCGGCCAGACCGGGGGCGGCCGGATCTTCGGTCGCATCGAGGACAAAGCAGCTGGCCGCGCCTTCCTGGCCCTTGATCACCAGCCGCGGGCCGGTGGTGGTGGTGGCGACATAGGCGGAGACGCCGGCATTGGCGCCGTTGATCGCACCGGCGACATCGGCCAGCGTGGCGCTGGCCGCGATCGTGATGGGAACGGCGGCGCGGGCGGTGTCTTCGGTGAAACCGGTTCCGGCAATCGTGCCGAACCGCAGCGTCAGCGTGCCCGAACCGACCGTGGCACTGGCCGAGGCGACCGGCGGACTGGCGAGGGTCTGCGCCTTGGCCAGCTGGGTCACTTCAAGCGAATAGGTGCCCTTTGGCGTGGCCGCGCCGGACAGCGCAAGCTTGGCCACCGCGCTGTTCGCAAGGCTGGGCTGCGGCGACAGGTCGCCGGTGCGCACCCGGTCGCCCAGCGAGGAATCGAGCGCCAGCAGCGCCGCCTTGAGCCCGCCCGCACCAGAAATCTGCCGCTCTAGCGCGTCCGATTTGTTCGTCAGCCGGTTGGTCTGGCCAGCGAACTGCGCTTCCGACAAGTTGGCGGCCAGCGTGTTCCAGTCGATCCCGCGGCTGCCGTTCAGCGCGGAGAGGATCGTGCTCGCAGTCGAGCTGGATGTCGACGTGGTGGTGATCATGCTGGTCAGGACGGCTTTTCCAGAGGGGGATTAAGGGGTTTCACGATTTATGCGGCCTTTGGATCCGGCCGACCTTCGGGATCGAAGCGCAGCTCCAGCGGAACATTGATCCGGGGCAATTCGCGCGGTTCGCCGCGCTTCAGCGCCAGCACGAAGCCCAGCACCCCGGCCACGGCGGCATACAGTTCCTCGCGGATCACCTGGTTTTCGCGCGTGGTGAAATAGACCGAGCGGGCGAGCGCGGGATATTCCAGCAGCGGCAGTTCGCGTTCGCGCGCCAGTTCGCGCATCGCCAGCGCCTTTTCGCCGCGCCCCTTGGCCAGCACGATCGGGGCGGAGGCGCGGGCCGGATCATAGGCGAGTGCGACCGAGAAATGGGTCGGATTGGTGATGACGAACTGCGCCTCGCGCATCGCCCGCTGCAGCCCGCCCATCGCCAGCTGACGCTGGCGTTGGCGGATCGCTGCCTTGTTTTCCGGGTTGCCTTCGGCTTCCTTGTGTTCGTCGCGCATGTCCTGATGTGACATCCTGAGGCGCAGGAACCGGCGAATGAACTGGATCGGGAAATCGATCAGCGCAATCACCACCAGCCCGGCGGTCAGCGCGAACAGCAGCGAGGTGAGCGCATCCCAGGCGGCGGGCAGTTGACCGGCCAGCGGCGCACGGCCGAGATCGATCACGCTGTGCAGACGGCTGCGCGCCCAGCTATAGGCGATCGCGCCGAGCAGCCCGGCCTTGGCTAGGCCCTTGCCCAGTTCGATTAGCCCTTGCGTGCCGAACATCCGCTTCAGCCCGCTTATCGGGTTGAGCCGCGAAGGCTTGGGGGCCAGGTTGGAGGCGAGCCAGCGGCCTTCGCCGAAACCGAGCTGCGACACGATCGAGGCCGCCGCCACGGCCACGCCCAGCACCATCACTGGCGGCAGCACCGCGATCACCACCGCCAGCATCCGGTGCCCGGGGGCAAAATCGGCAAGTTCCGCCTGATCGAACCTCAACCCGCCGGTCAGCGCGCCCGACATGATCTCGAACAGCCATGGCCCGGCCAGCTTGAGCCAGGCGGCGCCGGCCAGCATCGCGGCCGCCGTGGCCAGTTCGCGCGAGCGCAGGACATCGCCCTGCTTGGCGGCGTCGCGCTTGCGCTTTTCGGTTGGGGCGAGGTTCTTTTCGCCTGCCGTTTCGGTCATGCCGTTTCGCTCATCTGGCGATTACGCTTTCAGCCTGACGCAGGCCGCCGGCGGCAAGATCGGCCAGGATATCGCCGGTCAGCGGGGCGGAGATGATCAGCGCGGCGATCCCGGCGCAGACCCCGGCGGGGAGGCCCAGCGCGAACAGATTGAGCGACGGCGCCGAGCGGCTGAGCACGCCCGCCGCGACTTGCACCAGCAGCAGCACCAGCGTGACCGGCAGCGCAATGGCGACAGCGGTGGCGAACATCTGCGCCGCAAACCCGCCGATCAGCGCGAACCGCTCTGCGCCGAGCCAGGTGTGGCCGGGCGGGAACGTGGCATAAGATTTGAGGATCAGGTCGATGAACAGCAGGTGCCCGCCAAGGCCGAGGAACACGAGCGTCAGGACGATGCCGTAATACTGGCCGAGCGCGGGCGAATGGGCGCCGGTGTTGGGATCGGCGGTGGAGGCGATCGACATGCCCATCGCCGCGCCGATCACTTCGGCGGCGATGGTGGGGGCGGCGAAGGTCAGCTGCAGGACGAAGCCGAGCGACAGGCCGATCAGCGTTTCCCCCGCGACCGCCAGCATGCCGGGCACGGTGAACAGCGCGGCCGGGGCCTGCACCGAAGTCCACCCGCAGACCAGAATGCCGATCGCCCCGGTCATGATCACCCGCGCCTGCGGCGGCACGGCGGCGGCGCCGAAGAACGGCGCCGCGAACAGCGCCGCGCCGATCCGCGTCATGACGAACAGCCAGCGCCAGAATTCGGCCTCGACCGCTTCGAAACCGAACGTCAGCGAGGTCATGATTTGCCCAGTCGGGCGATCTCGGCAAAGATCTCCAGCGTGAAATCGCCGATCAGGCCCATCATCGCCGAACCCATCAGCACCAGCACCAGCGCGATGACGGCCAGCTTGGGCACGAACGTCAGCGTCTGTTCGTTCACCGAGGTCGCCGCCTGGATGATCCCGACGACCAGCCCGACCGCAAGGCTGGCAAGCAGCACCGGGGCGGCAACCAGCGCGGTGATATAAAGCATCCGGTCGGCCAGCGCGATGAGGGAGGCGGTATCGTCCATCAGGGCTTCGCCTTGGGCTTGTCGAAGCCCGTGCACGGCACCGGCCCCATCACCCGAAACTCGCCGCAAGGCTGCCCATCAGCAGCGCCCAGCCATCGACCAGCACGAACAGCAGCAGCTTGAACGGCAGCGACACGATGGTCGGGCTCATCATCATCATGCCCAGGCTCATCAGCACCGACGACACGACCAGATCGATCACCAGGAACGGCAGGAACAGCATGAACCCGATCTGGAACGCGGTTTTCAGTTCGCTGGTGACAAACGCCGGCAGCAGGATCGAGAACGGCACGTCTTGCGGCCTGGCGAAGCGCGGCGCGTGGGCGATATCGGCGAACATCGCGAGGTCATGTTCGCGCGTCTGGCGGATCATGAAGGCGTGGAACTGCATTCCGGCGTTGCCGATTGCCTGTTCGGAATTGATCTGTCCGGCGGCATAGGGGGCGATCGCGGTCTGGTTCACCTTGTCCAGCGTGGGGCTCATGATGAACAGCGAAAGGAACAGCGACAGCCCGATCAGCACCTGGTTGGGCGGGCTTTGCTGCAGGCCGAGCGCCTGCCGCAGAATGCCGAGGACAATCAGAATCCGGGTGAAGCTGGTCATCATCAGGACCAGGCTGGGCAGGATCGTCAGCAACCCCATGATGACAAGGAGCTGGAGCGACAGCGTCAGGCTGTCGCCCGGGCCGCCGCTGGCCGACTGGAACGCGCGGTCGAGCGCGCCCGTGATCGCGCCCGGCGGGGCCGTCTGCGCATGCGCGGCGGCGGCCACCAGCAGGGCTGGCGCGGCGAGGACCGCGCGGAGCAGGCGCTTCATTCCGCGCGCTCCCGCGCGGGGGCTTCGGCGAGGCGGACAAGGCCTTGGCGCGAGGTGGAAACAAGGATTTCGCGGCCATGGAATTCGATCACCGCCAGCCGCAGCGTGGGCGAAAGCATCACGGTCTCGACGATGCGGACCGAGCGGCCACCGGGCGCGGCGATGCCATAGCGCGCCTGCATTTTCTGCAGCAGCTTCAGCGAGCCCCAGATCAGCGCGCCGATCAGCGGCAGCACGATCGCCAGCTTGAGTAGATACCACTGCATTACCTGGCGCCTGCCGTGGTGCCCGCCGCCGGGGAACTGCCACCGGCCAGTTCGACGATGCGCAGTCCGAACCGGCCGTTTTCGGCAACGATCTCACCCTTGGCGATGAGCTTGCC
>JANLUV010000248.1:0-6178 GCA_031363685.1 Alphaproteobacteria bacterium
GCCATTGACCAGGCAGCGCAGCTTCAGGGCATGCGGGTCGGCGATCTCGTCGGCGGTGACAATCCAGGGACCGACGGGGCCATGGGTGTCGAAGGACTTGCCCATGGTGAAGGTGGGCGAATGGGTCTGCCAGTCGCGCGCCGAGATGTCGTTGGCCACCATGTAGCCGAACACATGGCGCGGCGCGTCGGCTTCGGAGACACGCTTGGCGGGCCGGCCGATGACGGCGCACAGCTCGGCTTCGTAGTCGAGCTTCTCGGTGACGCCGGGATCGATAGGATCGAACGGACCTGAGATGCAGGTGGTCTGCTTGTTGAACCAGAATTGCCTGATCGGCTCCTCCACGCCAAGCCGCGCCGCTTCTTCCACGTGCTTGCGATAGTTCATCCCGATCGCAAGGTATTTGCCCGGTCGATGGGGCGCGAGCAGGCGAGCCTCGGCCAGCAGATGATCAGGCTTACGCCCGGCGATGGCCGCACGGATGCGGTCGAGCATCGCATCGCCGCCTTCGATCAGTTGCTGCATGTCACCAAGGTCGATCCCGGCGCGAACCAGATCGATGACCCCGTCGTTTTCCACGACGCCTAGGCGTGGTCCGTTTCCAGTGTCATATCGCGCTAGTTTCATATTCGTTCATCCTAAACGGGCGGCGGTTATAGGTTGGATCCGGACGCCGACCGCGTCCAGATCGGCAATGAACGCATCAACCAGATCGGCGAGCGCTGCGGTAGTCGAGCCGCCATATATATAGAAGTCCGGGCGCACGATCACGGCGTCCCAGCCCATGCCGTCGAGCAAGCCGAGCAAGCGCCCATCGACGTCCGTAAGACCAGGATGTTCGGCGCCGGTGGCCAGAGCGACTTCGTGAAGTCCGATCGGTGCGAGCGCCTGGCGTTGCTCTGGCGAAAGTACCGTGGCGGCGCAGCCATTGCGCGATAAGAGGATGAAGCCGCCGCCGGTGATTTGATCAAAGCGCCCACGCTTGCCATTTTCGGCAATGGTGACGTGCGGCAATAGCTGGCCCACGCCGCTGGGACTGTCGGCATTGGTTTGTTGGTACAGCAGGCCGCCCGTCAGGACCGGGAATGACGGGAATGGCGGGTGTGTCCCATTCGCGAACGCAGCATCACGCCGGGCTGCCTCTTCGGGATCGGGTATACAGATGATTTTTCCCAGAAAGATCGACATGTCCATCAACTTGCGGACATGCGGGGCGCGCTCCGCCTGATAGGTATCGAGCAGGTCAGGTTCGGCCTTGCCGTCGAGGATGAGGGCAAGCTTCCACGCCAGATTCCATGTGTCGCGCATGCCGGAACACATGCCTTGCCCCATAAAGGGCGGCATGACGTGCGCGGCATCACCCGCCAGCAGCAAACGCCCATCCCGCCACTTGTCGGCCAGCAGCGACCGGAAGTTATAGACCTTGTGGCGCACCAGTTCGACTTCATCGGGGCCAGCCCAAGGTTCAAGGAACTTCCAAACCTGTGTTTCCTGTTCCATCTCGGCATTGGATACACCGGGCAGGCGCATGAACTCCCAGCGGCGAAAGACCCGGCCATCACGCACTCCTGCCGGCACGATCGTGGTCGGCTGGAGCGGATTGCAGTATTGCCCCGCCGGTGGAATGCCCAGCGTCTCGATTGTGACCCCTTCCTTCAGCAGGACGTCGATCACCAGCCAATCCGCCTCGAACCCGAGATCGGTGAGGCCCGATCCGATGATCTCGCGCACCTTGCTGTTGGCGCCGTCACAACCGATAACGAATTTGGCGGTCAGGCTTTTCGTCGCGCCGGTTGCGATGTGCTCAACTTGCACTGTCGCCATCTCCGCATCCTGCTGCGCAGCATGAAACTCGTAGCCGAGCATGACCGCAACGCTCGGCTGGTCGGCAACGGCGCGGTCAAGGGCTTCCTCCAGTGTTGGCTGGTGGACAAATGTTACTTCCGGTCCGCCTGAAATCGAGTCCATCGACCAGGTAATGCTGAGCAGTTCCTTCCACTCGGCATTGAACCACTGATAGAGCGGGCCAGGTTGCGTGATTGACGGCAGGATATCGCCCATCCCGTTCATGTGCAGCACGCGATAGAGTTCGTGATCGATGCAGACTGCGCGTGGCAGCGGATAGCGCTGTTCCCACCGCTCGACCACGGCAACCCGACGCCCTTGCCTGCCCAACATGAGCGCCAGCGTCTGGCTGACCGGGCCATAGCCAATCAGGATCACATCATAGTCTGCTTGCACGGACCAACTCTCCCAGATGATTTTTCGGATAAAATCTTACTGTCATATTGACATATTAGTCTAATGTTGGTCAAGAGGTATCGTGACCTCGGGCAACGTGAGTTGATGCGCGGAGCAGTTCAATAAGCGAGAGCGGCCGAAAAATTCTGGATCTGCAGGAGAAAGGATGATGGAAGCGCGGGCATTGTCCTATAATAGTAAAATAGTTCTTTGACATTTTCAACACAAGTTCAGACATATGGTGGTTATACCTGATAAGGTATGTCGAAAAGTTCGGCACAACAACTATTATATTCCTATACCTTACTATAGAATTCTGTTGGACTAGCAGCTAGTAGATGTTACTGTTTGGATCCGTACGATGGAATAGAGCCTGTCGTTGACTATGCCATGCGGCACTGAGAGAGGAAAATGGACATGTCGAAGCTCGATTTCGCCGGCCGCGTTGCGCTGGTTACCGGGGCAGGGCGCGGTATGGGCCGCAGTCACGCGCTCATGCTGGCCTCGCGCGGGGCACGCGTGGTGGTGAACGACCTGCCCGGCGCCAATTTCGAAGACAGCGCTGCCGAAGCGGTCGTGCAGGAGATCCGCGCGGCGGGCGGCACGGCGGTGGCCGATCATCACAGCGTGGTCGGCGGAGGCGGGGCGATGGTGCAGACCGCACTCGACGCGTTCGGCGGGCTCGACATCGTCGTCTGCAACGCCGGGGTGATCAGCAGCGCGACCTTCGTCGATGCCGATCCGGTCGATTGGCGGATGGTGTTCGACATTCACTTCCAAGGCACGGTCGATGTATGCCGCGCCGCCTGGCCGCATCTGGCGCGCTCGGGCACCGGGCGGATCATCACCACCGCGTCCAGCGGGATGCTCGGCAACGGCGGGCTCAGCAGCTACGGCGCGGCCAAGGCCGCGATCTTCGGCCTGACCCGCACCCTCGCGATCGAGGGGCAGGATGCCGGGATTACTGCCAACGTGATCTTCCCCTCGGCCTGGACCCGTATCACCGGCACGATCGACGATCCTGCGATTTCCGCGACGCTGCAGAAGTATTTCCAGCCCGAGCATGTCTCGGCGCTGGTGACCTGGTTGGCGCATCAGGGCGCCACCGTCACCAACGAGGCGTTCCAAGTGAGCGGCGGGCGGGCCGGGCGGCTGGTGATGGCCGCCTATCCGACGGTGCGGATCAGTGAGAGCACCCCGGAAAACTGGTTGGTCAACCAGTCCGCGCTGATGGCCGATGGCCCGCTCACCTCCTTGCGCTCGACCGCGGAGATGTTCGGCAACGAACTGGCCGACGCCGACCCGGAAATCCGCCATGCGATGAGCGGCGCGACCGGCGGGCTGGGACTGAAGCCCACCACCGGCCGCGAGGGCGATAAACTTGACTAAAATGGCCCGAGGCTGGAATGAGGCCTGTTCGTGCGGACGTTATCCAGCGGCGCGGAGTCCGCGCCGCAAGGCATGGCATAATCGACTGCGGCCGCTATATCGAGGCAATACCAGCAACTAGGGATCACCTCGTTTGGCCCATAACCAGCCGCAGCGGCAAAAGGCGGACATGCGCAAACCTGTGTCGGGCGAAGATCATCGCGTGCGGGTCGCGCGCGAAAAGCGCGAACGGATGCGGGCAAAACTGTTTCAATCGGTCAAGGTCGTCTGCTCCGGGGGCTCGATCAAGTCGCCGGCGGTGATCGACGATGTCGTCCGGCATGCCGGGGTTGCAAGGGGTACGTTCTATAAGTATTTCACGTCACTCGAAGGGGCGGTTGAAGAACTTGCCCTGGTTCTCGCCGATGAAATGACAGTGGGTATTGCCGCCGTCTACGAACCGATCGAAGACCCCGTGATGCGCACCGCCACAGGGTTCCAGACATTTCTGCTTCGCGCCATGATCGATCATGATTGGGGACGGTTCTTCGCCTACATCGGGTTGTTGGGCGGGGACGGCAGCCTGATCACCAGCAGGATCCAGACGGACATCCGTCTTGGCGTGGCGGCCGGGGCCTATCGCGTGCCCTCGGTCGATGTCGCGACCGACCTGCTGATGGGCGCGAAGATCGAAGCCATCCTGCGCATCATCAGTGGCGAGGTCGGAACCGACTATGTCCAGGACATTGCCGGCATGGTGCTCGCCGGATTTGGGGTCGGTCGGGACGAGGCCATGACCAAGGTGCAAGCGGCGTATGATCGCATCGTTGCGATGGGGCCGACGCAACTGGACTGGTGGCGGGAAGTACTGTAAATCAAGCGCTGATGGCGGCTTCTCTCGGTGTGACGCCAAGACGGCGCCGACTGGCGGACGGGAACGCTGCACCGCGCGGCTAAATAAGCTAAATAAGAAAAACACGGCAAGGCCAGCAAGCGGACTGCCAACAAGGACAATCTCGGGAGAACGACATGTCGCCCACACCAGCGCTGATAGCCTCCTACTTCACGCTGGCGGGCGACCTGATCCCGTTTGCCTCTGACGATCCCAGCCGGTTCGACCTGCGCGCCCGGGCGGACGCAGCGGCGCGCGCGGGCTATGTCGGGATCGGGCTGGAATCGGCCGACTTGCGACACTGCAAGGAACGCCATGGCTATGCGGGCATTCGCCGCATCCTCGCCGATGCCGGGCTGACGTATCTGGAATTCGAGGTGCTGACCGACTGGTTTACCAGCGGTGAACGGCGGGCGGTTTCCGATGCGCAGCGCGCGTTCCTGCTTGAAGCGGCGGGCGAACTGGGCGCGCGCAAGATCAAGACCATCGGCGACGCGCATGGCGGGATGGACAACGCCATCCCGCGCGATTGGCCGCTGGACCAGCTGGCCGAGGCCTATGGCCAGCTGGCGCGCGAGGCGGCATGCGTGGGCGCGCTGATCACGCTGGAACTGGTCCCCGGCACCGGCGTGCGCGATTTGCCGACGGCGCGGGCCATCGCGGAAGGGGCGAACGAGCCGAACGCGGGCCTGCTGATCGACATCTGGCACCTTGCGCGCGGCGGGATCGCCTATGAGGACGTGCTCGCCCTGCCCCCGGGCCTGATCAACGCGGTAGAGGTCGACGACGCGATGCGCCTGCAGGAAGGCTCCATTTTCGAGGACACGATCCGCCGCCGCAAGCTGCCTGGTGAAGGCGAGCTGGACGTGCCGCGCTTCCTGCGGTGCCTGATGGCTACCGGCTATGACGGCGTCTACGGCGTGGAGATGGTCTCCGACGAACACCGCGCGCGCAGTCTGGAAGATGCGGCGCGGCGCTCGTTCGACACCACCATGTACCAGTTCGGTGCGGTGACGTGAAAGGGTGGACGGCTGCCGCACGGAACTCGGTGTGCAGAGTGGCTGTCGGACACCACGTCCAGATGTTCGGCGCAAAGCCGTTACAAATCCGCATTTTTTGCACACGATATTGAAATAGCAACGTTTCGCTTGCTTCTCCCAAGTTTTGCGACAGATTATCGGGAAAAGAAAAAGAGAGGACTGCCTGTGAGTGATCCCGTTGTTCAAATAGCCGAGCGACCAGGCAACGTGCCTGCCGATCGCACCATCGATTTTGACATCTTCAACCCGCCGAGCGACCATCCCGATATCCATCTGGCATGGAAAGCGCTGCAGGATTCGACAGATCATTCGATCGTCTGGACACCGCATAACGGCGGGCACTGGATCGCGCTGCGCGGCACCCTGATCGAGAAGATCCTGTCGGATCATCAGCGGTTTACCAGCTATACAGTGCTGGTGCCCAAGGCGACGGTGGGCGCAGCATACCGCTTTTATCCGCTTTCACTCGATCCACCGGATCACTTCGCCTACCGGTCGGTGCTCAATCACAACCTGATGCCTAAATCGGTGAACCGGATCGAGCAGCATGTCCGCGCACTGGCAGTCGAACTGATCGAGAGTTTCCGCCAGCGCGGGCATTGCAATTTCGCCCATGAATTCGCGGAAAAGCTGCCGC
>JANLUV010000261.1:0-3729 GCA_031363685.1 Alphaproteobacteria bacterium
TCCTCGCGCCGCTCATGCTCGAAATCGACATCGATGTCGGGCGGCTCGTCGCGTTCCTCGGACAGGAAGCGCGAGAACAGCAGCCGCTCCTGGACCGGATCGACCGGCGTCACGCCGAGCAGATAGCACACCAGCGAGTTGGCCGCGCTGCCGCGCCCCTGGCACAGGATCGGCGGATCGAGGCTGCGGGCATAGCGCACCACATCATGCACGGTCAGGAAATAGCAGGCATAGTTCTTCGCCCGGATCAGCCGGAACTCCTCGTCCAGCACCCGGTGGTAAGCGTCCGGCAGCCCGCCGGGAAACCGCGCCCGCGCGTTGTCCATGACAAGCTGTTCGAGCCAGCCCTGCGGCTCCCACCCCGCCGGGATCGGTTCGTGCGGGTATTCGTAGCGCAATTGGTCCAGCGTGAAATCGATGCAGCCGAACAAGTCGCGCGTGGCCGCCAATGCTGCGGGGCAGGCGCGCAGCAAACGGGCCATTTCCGCCGGGGGTTTGAGATGCCGCTCGGCATTGGCCGCCAGCACGCGCCCGGCGGTGCCAACGGTGGTGCCGGTGCGGATCGCGGTCAGCACATCGTGCAGCGGCCGGTCTTCGGGCCGGGCGAACAGCGGATCGTTGGTGGCAATTAGCGGCACGCGCGCCGCCGCGCCCAGCGCCATCCGCCGCCCCAGCCGCCGCGCATCTTGCCCGCCGCGCAGCATCGTTGCCGCCAGCCACATATGCGGCGCCGCCTCGCGCAGGGTGTGCAGCAGGCCCGCATCCCCGTCCTCGGGGCCATCCAGCACGATCAGCGCCATGTCTTCAGCGTGGTCGAGCAAATCCGGCAGGCGCAGTTCGCAGCCGCCTTTTTCGGTGCGCAGATTGCCCAGCGTCAGCAGCCGGGTCAGCCGCCCCCAGCCGTGGCGGGTGCGCGGATAGGCCGCCACGTCGGGCGTTCCATCGGCAAACACCAGCCGCGCCCCGACGATCAGGCGAAAGCCGCTGCCCTTCCCGCCCAGATCATTCCACGCGACATGCGCGCGCACCACCCCGGCCACGGTATTGCGATCGGCAATGCCGATCCCCGCCATGCCCAGCGCATGGGCCCGCGCCACCATGTCAAGCGGGTGCGCCGCGCCGTGGAGGAAGCTGTAATTGGTAGCCGCGACGGGTTCGGCGAAGAACGGCTGGCCAGTCAGCGCGGGGTTCACGGGAACAACCCGTGGAGATACCAGCGCGGATCTGGCGTTTCGGCGAACAACCCGTGGCGGAATACCCAATAGCGCCGCCCGGTGCTGTCCTCGATCCGGTAATAGTCGCGGGTCAGGCCGCCGCCCGTCCCCCGGTGGCCGCCGCGTTTGCGCCACCATTCCGCCGCGATCCGTTCCGGCCCTTCGGCCAGCCGGACATCATGGACCCGGCGGCGCCAGCGGAACCGCAGCGGCGGGCCATCGGGCACCCCGGCGATCACCTCGATCGGCTGGGGCGGATCAAGCAGGCACAGCGGGCGCGGCAGCGCATCGCCGGCGCGGGCGGCGAACGTGGCCTTTCCGGCGGCCCCCGGTTTCGCTGTAGGCACACTGGCGGGGACGGCCTGCTGCGCAACTTCGGGCAAATGCCGATCACACGGTGCCAACTGCCAGACCTGCCCTGCCCCCAGCCGCACGCCCAGCCGATCAACCAGCGCGGCCACGCTGTCCAGGTTCGCCTCGGCCCCGCTTTCGAGCAGCACCTGCCGCGCCGCCAGCGGCTCGGTATGCGGCACCGCCAGCGTGATCGCATCGAACCCGAAGCCGGGATCGATCGGATCGGCCAGCGTCTCGATCCGTTCGCGCAGCAGCCGCATGACCGGGCCGGGTTCGCGCAGCGGCTGCCCGGTTTCGACCACCAGCCGCCGGCGCGCGCCATCACTGCGGCACAGCGTCAGCACGAAGCGCCGCCCGCCCAGCCGCTGCGGCTCCATCTGCGCGCCGGCCTGGCGGAGGAGATCCTCGGCCACGTCTAGCACATCCTCGGTCCGCGCGATCGGTTCGGCACAGCGGGCCTCGGCGCGGATGGTTGGCGGGGGGCGATGGGGCGCCACCGGGCTGGCCGCCGCGCCGGTCAACTGGCGCAGGCGCAGCACCGCCGCCGGGCCGAACCGGGCCGCCAGCGCGGCCAGCGGGCGCCGGGCCAGATCGCCCACGGTGCGCAGGCCCGCGCGGCGCAGCGCGGTCAGCGCCAGATCGGGCAATTCCAGCGCGGCAACCGGCAGGGCGAGGACATCCCCCTCTGCTCGATCATCGCCACCTTGACCGTATCGCACCAGCGCCCGGGCTGCGGCCGCGTTCGGGCCGAACGCATGGCGGGCGGCATAGCCGGCCAGCGCCAGCGCTTGCCCGGCCAGCGCGCCCTCGCCGCCGAACAGGTGCGCGCAGCCGGTGATGTCGAGGATCAGCCCGTCGGGCGGATCGGCCACGACCGTGGGGGTAAAGCGCGCCATCGCCGCGACCAGCCGGTCAAGCTCGGTGAGGTCGGCCGCCGGATCGTGCGGCGCGGTGAGCAGCGGTGGGCAGCGCGCCCGCGCCTCGGCCAGCGCCATCCCCGCCGCGAGGCCGGCCTGAGCCGCCGCCGCATCGACCGCCGCCAGCCGCAAGGCGTTGCCGCTGCGGATCACCAGAGCGAGCGGGGGATCAGGCGGCGCGGGGTTCGGACTGTCCGCTGCCCCCGCTGCCAACACCCGGCGCATCCGTTCCGCCGCGAGAAAGCGGAACCACACGGCCAGATAGCGCCGCTCCATCGCCTGTTGTCCGGAAATCACCATGTCCTGCATCCCATTCCAGCCGCCAGCGCCGCCCGGCCGGGCCGCCGCGCCGCCGCAGGAGTTCGACGCCAAGCGCGGGCCAGCCGGGCGCACCGGCGTCGGCCGGGGTGGTGGGCAGCGGCACCGATGGCGCGCTGGCGATCGCCCAGCGGGTCTGCGCCGCGCTGGGCCGGGGCTCGGCACCGAGCCGCAGCACGATCACCCGCCCCCCGGTCCGTTCCGCCGCAAGCGCGAGGCGGCGGCTGGCGGTGAGATCATACGGAGCGAACCGCCCTTCCGCCTCGACCAGCACCACGCCCACCCCCGGGCAGCGCGCCGCCTCCAGCCCGGCGCGCAGCACATCCAGTTCGCCACCTGCATCGACAATCACCAGCCGGGCGGGATCGATCCCGAGCAGGACCAGCCCATCGCCGCAGGGTACCGCCGCAACCCGCCCCAGCCGGCCCCCGCGGCGCGCCAGCACCACGGTGCCCGCGACGGCCGGGCAGCCCAGCGCGAAGGCGAACGCCAGCGCCGCCGCCCGGTCCTCCGCGCCGGCGTGGAGTTCGTGCAGGTACCCGGGATCGAGCCTGGGCAGCTCGCGTTCTGTCTGGAGGACAGAGCCGCCGCCTGCGGCCCGATCCAATCTGATTACTGTGCCTGTCATGGTCCGAATCGCTCATGTTGTTCTTATTATGTTCCATGTGCGACGGCCCGTCCAGTCTCCCGCAAAAACGAACGGGCGCCCGGCGGGGGTACCGCCGGGCGCCCGCGTGCAAACTGGCCTTTGCCGGACTTATACCAAGCTGCTGAGATGCTGACGCATCACAGCTTGGAAATGCTCAAGCGCCGCACGGGCTTAACCAAAGTGCGATGAGTCAAGATCATCGCACTTTGGTATTAGCCCCGGCTGTCGAAATTGAATTCGTGGCCGTGCTGGCGTTCTTTCTCAAGCCACTTCTGGA
>JANLUV010000269.1:0-3234 GCA_031363685.1 Alphaproteobacteria bacterium
GATCTCGGCGCGATCGATGCCAACAACACCCTCGCCGGCAACCAGGCGTTCACCTTCATCGGCGCGGATGATTTCACCGCGCTCGGCCAGGTGCGCATCGGGATGAGCAGCGGCTACGTCGTGATCCAGGCCAATACCGGCGGCAACCTCGCGGCCGACTTCAGTATCGTCCTCGACAGCAACCCGGTCCTCACCGTCGGCGATTTCATCCTCTGAACCGGACGAAGTCCCTCGGGGCATAACAACCGCCCGCCGCGTCACGTCCGCGGCGGGCGGTTTGTTCTGGACCGCCTGGCAGCCGCCTCGGTGTTGCTTGCAGTTGGCGCATGGGCCGGGAGCCGCTAAGCGAGCGGGTACAATGAAGCGCCTCCTGACCTGGTCGCCCGCCCGCGCCAATGACGCCTGGCTTTATCGCATTGCCTGGTGGATCGCCCGGGCGATATTGTGGTTCGTCGTGCTGAGCCTGGCCGTCGTGCTGCTGTTCAAGTGGGTACCGGTGCCGGTCACCCCGACGATGGTTTTTGACGCCCATGGCTTCAACCAGGAATGGGCCCCGCTGTCGCGGATCGACCGTACCATGGTCGCCGCAGCGATCGCCGGCGAGGACGCCAGGTTCTGTAGTCATCATGGCTTCGATCTCGGCGCGATGCGGCAGGCGTGGCAGCGCAATCAGCGGGGCGGACGGGTCCGCGGCGGCTCCACCATCAGCCAGCAGACCGCCAAGAACGTGTTCCTGTGGCAAGGCGGCGGCTATTTCCGCAAGGCGCTGGAGGCGTGGTTCACCGTTCTGATCGAACAGATCTGGGGCAAGCGGCGGATCATGGAGGTCTACCTCAACGTCGCCGAGACCGGCATTGGAACGTACGGCGTCGAGGCCGGGGCGCGGCGGTACTACGATCACTCCGCCGCGCGGCTTTCCACCGTGGAGGCGGCCCGCATCGCCGCCGCCCTGCCCAGCCCGCGCAAGCGCGCGGTCACCGGCGCAACCGGGTTCACCCGCCGCCACGGCAACCGGATCGCCGCCCGCACCGCCGTGGTCCGCAACTCGGATTTTGACCGCTGCGTCTACGATTGACGCCCGGCGGCCCCGCAACTCTGCCTAGCCGACGCTAGATGCACGTGTAACCTGCCCACGCTAGACCGGGCTGGCC
Organism: Alphaproteobacteria bacterium; assembly: GCA_031363685.1. Lineage (GTDB taxonomy): Bacteria > Pseudomonadota > Alphaproteobacteria > Sphingomonadales > Sphingomonadaceae > Novosphingobium. Next base: position 1,152 of record JANLUV010000269.1, read on the forward strand.
GGGTGCTCTCGCCTATGCGCCGCCCCAGGCTTTCCCCTCTCCATCGGCCGGGCGGCCAGGTTGCCTGGCACCTTCCTTCAAAGCTAAGGTTGAGATTCAGCCCGATCGAACCGGCACTCGCTACTTCCAGTGTCAAGCGGTCCCTGCCGCGCCTTGCCGCCCTGCCGGGGCTATGCGACAGGGGCGCAGCAAAGGAACGGCGCTTGAGCGGAAATCATCATCACGGGCAGGGTCATGGCCATGCGCGTAACCACGGCCACGCGCACCATCACGGCCCCGCCCCCGCCAGCGGCCACAACCGCGCCTTCGCGATCGGCGTCGCACTCAACAGTGCATTCGTGGTGGTCGAGGCGACGTTCGGGTTCCTGTCCGGCTCGATGGCGCTGGTAGCGGATGCCGGGCACAACCTGTCGGACGTGCTCAGCCTGCTGATCGCCTGGGGCGCCACCGCACTGGCCGCCCGCCCACCTTCCGCGCGGTTCACATATGGGTACAAAAGCTCGTCGATCCTCGCCGCGCTCAGCAACGCGGCGTTGCTGTTCATCGCGCTGGGGGCGATCACGGTCGAAACCGTGCGCCGCCTGATCACGCCCGAGCCGGTTGCCGGGGGCACGGTGGCCGCCGTCGCGCTGGTCGGCATCGCGATCAACACCGCCACCGCGCTAATGTTCATGCGCGGCCGCCACACCGACATCAACATTCGCGGCGCGTTCCTCCACATGGCGGGCGATGCCGCCGTCTCGGCCGGGGTGGTCATCGCCGGCCTGCTGATCCAGCGCACCGGCGCGCTGTGGATCGATCCGGTCGCCAGCCTGCTGATCGTCGGCGTGATCGCCGGCAGCACCTGGGGCCTGTTCAAGGATTCGCTGAAGATGGGCCTGCTCGGCGTGCCCAACGGGGTCGACCAGACCAAGGTGCGCGATTTCCTCGCCGGCCAGCCGGGCGTGAGCGCGGTGCACGATCTCCACATCTGGCCGATGTCCACCACCGAAACCGCGCTGACCGCGCACCTCGTCATGCCCGGCGGCTGTCCGGGCGACGCCTTCCTCCACGAACTCGCCCACGAACTGGAGCACGATTTCGGCATCGGCCACACCACCGTGCAGGTGGAGCGCGAAGCCGACGCCAGCTGCGCGCTGGCTAGCGACGCAGTGGTGTAGCCAAACGAAACCACCCCGGAATTGCTGCCGAGGTGGTTCTGGTCATCTCTGATCTGAGCGAAAGCCGGCTTAAGCCGCCTGTTCCTTGCCCTTGTGGACCCGGACAGGTTCCTTGCGGCCTTCAACCACATCCTTGTCGACCACCACTTCGGCGATGCCTTCTTCGGTCGGCAGGTCGAACATGGTGTCAAGCAGCAGCGCCTCGACGATCGAGCGCAGGCCGCGCGCGCCGGTCTTGCGGGCGATGGCCCGCTTGGCGATCGCTTCGAGCGCATCGTCGGTGAAGGTCAGCGCCACGTCTTCCAGATCGAACAGCTTGGCATACTGCTTGATCAGCGCGTTCTTGGGTTCGCGCAGGATCTTGACCAGCGCCTCGATATCGAGGTCTTCGAGCGTGGCGATTACCGGCAGTCGGCCGACGAATTCGGGGATCAGCCCGAATTTGAGCAGGTCTTCCGGCTCGGCCTTCTGGAGCAGTTCGCCGACCTTGCGCTTGTCCGGATCGGCGACATGCGCGCCAAACCCGATCGAGCGCTTCTGCAGGCGATCCGAAATGATCTTGTCCAGCCCGGCGAACGCGCCGCCGCAGATGAACAGGATGTTGGTGGTATCGACCTGCAGGAATTCCTGCTGCGGGTGCTTGCGCCCGCCCTGCGGCGGGACGGAGGCGGTGGTGCCTTCCATCAGCTTGAGCAGGGCCTGCTGCACGCCTTCGCCCGACACGTCGCGCGTGATCGAGGGGTTTTCCGTCTTGCGGCTGATTTTGTCGATCTCGTCGATATAGACGATCCCGTTCTGGGCCTTTTCGACGTTGTAATCGCTCGATTGCAGCAGCTTGAGGATAATGTTCTCAACGTCCTCGCCCACGTAACCAGCTTCGGTCAGCGTGGTCGCGTCGGCCATTGTGAACGGCACGTCGAACG
>JANLUV010000292.1:0-5065 GCA_031363685.1 Alphaproteobacteria bacterium
GCGTGCCGTCGCGCCCGGTGGAAACCACCTCCCATCCGCGCGTTTCCACCGCGCGGGCAATCACGCCTGCGCTGTAACCCAGTCCGAAGATCATCATGCGCCGCATTCGAACATTCCCTAGCGCCCGCGCTGGCAATCGGAAGCGCAACCTTTAATAAGGGATCCCATGGATATTTCCGCCGCCCCCGCCGACATCGCCCCCGCCACCCCGCCGGTCATCCGGCGCAAGGATTATACCCCGCCCGGCTGGCTGGTGCCCGAAGTCGGGCTCGATTTCACCATCGGCCTCGATGCCACCACGGTCGTGTCGGACCTGCTGGTCCGCCGCAACCCCGCCGCCACCGGGGCCGCGCCGCTGCGGCTGGCGGGTGACAATCTCGCCCCCGTCGCGGTCACCGTCGATGGCCGCCCCAGCAACGCCTGGCGGATGGACGGGCATGACCTGCTGATCGACCTTGATGGCGACGAACATCACGTCGGCATCGAAACCGCGCTCAATCCCGCCGCCAACAGCCAGCTGATGGGGCTCTATGCCTCGAACGGAATGCTCTGCACCCAGTGCGAGGCCCAAGGGTTCCGCCGCATCACCTTCCACCCCGACCGGCCGGACGTCCTTTCCATCTACCGCGTCCGGATCAGCGGGCCGCAGGCGCAGTTCCCGGTCCTCCTGTCGAACGGCAATTGCACCGCCAGCGGCACGGGCGAGGGCGGTACCCACTGGGCGGAATGGCACGATCCGTGGCCCAAGCCGTCGTACCTGTTCGCGCTGGTCGCGGGCGATCTGGTCGCCACCAAAGACAGCTTCACCACGATGTCGGGCCGCAAGGTCGATCTTGGCGTCTGGGTCCGCCCGGGCGACGAGGAACGCACTCACCACGCGATGCGCTCGCTGATCGCCTCGATGAAATGGGACGAGCAGGCGTTCGGCCGCGAATACGATCTTGATCTGTTCAACATCGTCGCCGTGTCCGATTTCAACATGGGCGCGATGGAGAACAAGGGGCTGAACATCTTCAACACCCGCTATGTCCTCGCCGATCCCGAAACCGCCACCGACGGGGACTACGATGCGGTCGAAGGGGTGATCGGCCACGAATACTTCCACAACTGGTCGGGCAATCGCATCACCTGCCGTGACTGGTTCCAGCTATCGCTCAAGGAAGGCTTCACCGTCCTGCGCGACCAGTTGTTCAGCGCCGCCATGGGCTCCGAACCGGTCAAGCGGATCGAGGATGTGCGGATCCTGCGCGCCGCCCAGTTCCCCGAGGATTCCGGCCCGCTGGCGCACCCGATCCGGCCGGATTCCTATCAGGAAGTCTCCAACTTCTACACCGCGACGGTTTACAACAAGGGCGCCGAGGTGATCCGCATGATGCGCACCATGGCCGGGCCGGAACGGTTCCGCGCCGGAACCGACCGCTACTTTGCCAGCCATGACGGCGAAGCCGCGACGTGCGAGGATTTCGTGGTCTCGATCGAACAGGGCGCCGGGCTGGATCTGGCGCAGTTCCGCCTGTGGTATGCGCAGGCCGGCACGCCCAAGGTTTCCGCGCGCCTCACCCACGAAGGCGATGTCGCCACGCTCCACCTCACGCAAACGGTGCCCGCCACCCCCGGCCAGCCGGACAAGGTGCCGATGCCGATCCCGCTGCGCGTCGCACTGTTCGATCGCACGACCGGCCGGCATCCCGGCGAACAACTGGTCATGCTCGATAGTGCCGAGGCCAGCTTTGCGTTCCCCGGCTTTGCCCAGCGGCCGGTGCTGTCGCTCAATCGCGGGTTCTCGGCACCGGTCGCGATCGATGCGGAGCAGGCCCCGGAAGACCTCGTCTTTCTCGCCGCGCACGATGATGATCCCTTCGCCCGGTATGAAGCGCTGCAAAGCCTGTTCGTCCGCCATCTGGTCGCCGCAGTCGCCGGCTCGCTCGGCGACACCGCCCGCGCTGCCGGACAGGCCGCGATCGACAGCGCGCTCGCAGCCGTGCTTGACGATGCCGCCTTGGATGATCTGATGCGCGGCGAACTGCTGATCCTGCCCGGCGAAACCTACCTCGCCGAACAGTTCGAGCAAGCCGATCCCACCGCGATCCGGCGTGAGCGTGAAGCGCTGAAAACCTGGCTCGCCGTTACGCTGGCGGATCGCTTCACCGCGCTGCACGATCGCGCCGGCGCGGTGCCCTATGGCCTCGATGCCGCCGCGCGCGGCGCGCGCAAGGTCAAGACCCAGGCGTTGGTCTATCTCGCCGCCGCGCTGCCCGAAGTGGCTGCCCGGCGCGCCGCCGCGCAGTATGACGGCGCCGACAACATGACCGACCGGCAAGGCGCGCTGATGACGCTGTGCGGCCTCGATACCCCGCTGCGGGCGGACAAGCTGGCTCACTTCCACGCTCGGTATTCCGACAACCCGCTGGTCCTCGACAAGTGGTTCTCGCTCCAGGCCAGTTCACTCCACCCGCAGGCGCTCGATCACGTCAAGTCGCTCGCCACTCACCCCGATTTCACGCTGCACAACCCCAACCGGGTCCGTTCGCTCTACATGGCGATGGCCGGCAACCCCGGCGCGTTCCACGTTCCCTCGGGCGAGGGATACCGGATCATCGGCGATCTGATCCTCGCGCTCGATCCGCTTAACGCCCAGACCGCCGCGCGGTTCGTCCCGTCGCTCGGCCGCTGGCGCCGGATCGAGGACGGGCGCGCCGCGCCGATGCGGGCCGAACTTGAACGGATCGTCGCCGCGCCCAATCTGTCGCGCGATACCTACGAACAGGTCAGCCGCAGCCTTGGCTGACGTCGAAGTCCTGCACGCTGCGGCCCTTGGCGATCTCCCGCACGGTTTCCTCGGCCGGCGCGGCGGGATTTCCGCCGGCGTGATCGCCGGGCTCAACGTCGGCCACGGCGCGCAGGATGACCCCGCCGCCCTCGCCGAAAACCGCCGCCGCGTCGTCGCGGCGGTCGCCCCGGGCGCGCGGCTGGTCACCGTCGACCAGGTCCACTCGCCCGATTGCGCCACCGTGGCCGAACCGTGGTCCGAGGACGCCCGCCCCGCAGCCGATGCGCTGGTGACCGACCGGCCCGGACTGCTGCTCGGCATCGTCACCGCCGATTGCGCCCCGGTGCTGCTGGCCGATCGCGAAGCCGGGGTGATCGGCGCGGCCCACGCCGGCTGGAAGGGCGCGCTCGGCGGGGTCACTGACGCCACGCTGGCCGCGATGGAAGCCCTCGGCGCCCGCCGCGCGCACATTGTGGCCGCGATCGGCCCGTGCATCGCGCAGGCGAGCTACGAGGTCGACGCGGGCTTCCGGGCCCGATTCCTCGCCGCAGACCCGCGCAATGCCGCGCACTTCGCCGCCGGCCGGCCCGGCCATTGGCAGTTCAGCCTCGAAGGCTATGTCGCGGCGCGCCTTGCCGCAGGCGGCGTGGGCGGCGTCGAACGAACTGCAACCGATACCTATGCGCAAGTGGACCGGTTCTTCTCGTTCCGCCGCGCCACACACCGCGCCGAGCCGAACTTTGGCCGTCAGATTTCCGTCATTGCGCTGCCCTGAAGGGCGAACGGCTTCCCGTTTGGATGCTGGGCGCATACGATGTCATTGCAGCGCAAAATTGCGGTTGGCAGGGCATGGTTTCGCGTCTATCAGGCCGCCCAAGTCGGCATCGGGGACGGCTGAAAAGGGAGTGATTGGCGCGCGCGGTGCCGGTGGCTTCCGGGGGCTTCCCGGATCGCACGGCGTCAAGGATTTTGGGCTCGCGGGCTGGCCATGTGCCCGCCTCGGGCCGTTATAGCAGGGCAAGGTCAACCATGTCACAAGATGCGGGCACTGAAGCCGTTCTTCCTGAAGGAGCCCACGGTTCCGCGGAGGGGGTGCGTCGGCGCGACTTCATCAACATCGCTGCGGTCAGCGCCGCGGGCGTCGGCGGTATCGTCACGCTGTTGCCGCTGATCAGCCAGATGGCCCCGTCGGCCGACGTGCTGGCCGCCGGCTCGACCGAGATCGACATCAGCGCGATCCAGCCGGGCCAGGCGATCAAGGCGATGTTCCGCAATCAGCCGGTGTTCGTCCGCAACCTGACCCCGGCCGAAATCGAGATTGCCAACAAGGTGGACGCTTCCTCGCTTCGCGATCCGCAGACCCTTGCGGAGCGGACCAAGGAGGGCAAGGAAAACTGGCTCATCACCATGGGTGTCTGCACCCACCTCGGCTGTGTGCCGCTTGGCGCCGGCGAGGGTGAGGTGAAGGGTGAATTCGGCGGGTACTTCTGCCCCTGCCACGGTTCGTCCTATGATACGGCCGCCCGCATCCGCAAAGGCCCGGCACCGAAGAACCTCGAGGTTCCAGAGTACGCCTTTGCTTCCGACACTGTCGTCAAGATCGGTTGAGGTCCACCATCATGAGCTTCCCCTGGGCAAACGAATACAAGCCTTCGCACCCGGCGATGCAGTGGCTGGATGATCGCCTGCCGCTGCCGCGTTTCGTCTATAACGCGGTCGGCGCCGGTTATCCGGTCCCACGCAACCTGAACTACGCATGGAACTTCGGCGTGCTCGCCGGTTTCTGCCTGGTGTTGCAGATCGTCACCGGCGTGATCCTCGCGATGCACTACGCCGCCAACGCGGGCGTGGCGTTCGATTCGGTCGAACACATCATGCGCGACGTGAACTGGGGCTGGATGATGCGTTACGCGCACGCCAACGGCGCCTCGGCGTTCTTCGTCGTCGTCTACATCCACATCTTCCGCGGGTTCTTCTACGGTTCCTACAAGGCGCCGCGCGAAATGCTCTGGCTGCTCGGCGTGGTGATCTTCCTGCTGATGATGGCCACCGCCTTCATGGGTTACGTGCTACCTTGGGGCCAGATGTCGTTCTGGGGCGCCAAGGTCATCACCGGCCTGTTCGGCGCGATTCCGCTGGTGGGCGAGCCGATCCAGCAGTGGCTGCTCGGTGGTTTCGCCCCCGATAACGCCGCGCTGAACCGCTTCTTCTCGCTGCACTTCCTGCTGCCGTTCGTGATTGCCGGCGTGGTCATCCTCCACATCTGGGCGCTGCACATCCCCGGTTCGTCGAACC
>JANLUV010000295.1:0-15746 GCA_031363685.1 Alphaproteobacteria bacterium
CCTTACCCCCTGCAAACCCTCACCAGATCCTGATCCGCTCCGCCGGGGGCAGATACAGCTTGTCGCCCGGCTTCACCCCGAACGCCTTGTACCATTCATCAAAATTCCGCACGATTCCGTTGATCCGGTACTGCGGCGGGGAGTGGGGATCGACCAGCAGGTATTGCCGGGCGGTTTCCTCGCGCCGTTTGGCGCGCCACACCTGCGCCCAGGCCATGAAGAACCGCTGGTCGCCGGTGAAGCCGCCGATCGCCGGGGCCTGCTTCCCGCCGAGTGACAACCGGTAAGCCCGGTAGGCAAGGCTGAGGCCGCCAAGGTCGCCGATGTTCTCGCCCAGCGTCAGCTTGCCGTTGACGCAGGTCTGGCCGGAATCGAACGGGCAGAGCTTGTCGTACTGGCCCGCCAGCCGGTCGGTCAGCGCCTGAAAGTTGGCTTTGTCGGCGGCGGTCCACCAGTCGCGCAGGTTGCCCGCGCCGTCGAACTGCCCGCCCTGATCGTCGAAGCCGTGGCCCATTTCGTGGCCGATCACCGCACCGATCGCGCCGTAGTTCACGGCGGGATCGGCGGTCAGGTTGAAGAACGGCGGCTGGAGGATCGCGGCGGGGAAGACGATCTCGTTCTTGGATGGATCGTAATAGGCGTTCACCGTCTGCGGCAGCATGTCCCATTCGGTGCGGTCAACCGGCTGGCCGATCCGGCGATCCTGGAAGTTGCTGCCCCAGGTCTCGGCCGACAGGGCATTGGCGAGCGCGGTGGTCGGCGTCACCGTCAGCCCGGCATAATCCTTCCACTGCACCGGGCCGCCGATCTTGGGACTGAAGGTGGCCAGCTTCGCCTCGGCGGCGGCGCGGGTCTGCGGCCCGAGCCATTTCAGATCGGCCAGGTTGGCCCCCATCGCCTTGCGCAGGTTGCCGACCAGATCGGTCATCGCCGCGCGGTTGGCTTCGGGGAAGAAGCGCGCCGCATAGACCTTGCCGAGCAGTTCGCCGAGCTGCCGCTCGACCACGGCAATCCCGCGCTTCCACCGCGCCCGCTGTTCGGGCTGGCCCGACAGGGTGCGGCCATAAAAATCGAACCGGGCCTCGTCGATTTTCGCGGGCAGGTAGGCGGCATGAGCAGACAGGAACTGCGCGGTCAGCCACGCCTGCCACACCTCCACCGGGGCAGCTGCAATCACGCCCAGCGCGGCAGGCATCCCGCCGCCCAGTTTCGCCGCCGCCACGTCCGGCGTGATCCGCGCGGCCGCCAGGTCAGCCGGAGTCGGCGGGATTTCGGTGATCAGCACGGCGGGCGCCGCCGCTGCGCCGGGGCCAGCGGCGCGGATGAAGCCGACCAGGTCGGCGCCATGCGGCAGCGCGGCCAACTCGGCCACGGTCAGCTTGTGATAGGTCAGGTTGGGATCGCGGGCGACCGTCCGGTCCCAGCTGGTGCGGGCCAGCGCGGTTTCCAGCGCATAGATCGCCTCGGCCTTGGCCTGCGCGTCCGGATACCCCGCCTCGCCCAGCAGCATGGCGAGGTAGTCCTTGTACTTCGCCCGGATCGCCGGAAAGCGCGGATTGTCGGACAGGTAATAATCGCGGTCCGGCAGGCCCAGCCCGCCCAGGTCGAGCGCCAGCGCATAGCGCTCGCTCTGCTTGGGATCGGGCATGACCACCGCGTTGATCGGGCTGGCAAAGCCGGGCGCCGCGAACAGCGCATAAAGATCGGCGGTGGTCCTGGCCGCCGCGATCCGGTCCAGCGCGGGCTTGGCCGGGGCCAGGCCGGCGCGCTCGATCGCGGCCTGATCCATGAACGCGGTATAGGCCGCCACGATCCGGCCTTCCTCGCTTTCAGGCGCCGGATGGCTGGCGGTCAGCTCGTCCAGGATCGCATGAAGCCGCGCCTGCGACCGTTCGGTCAGTTCATCGAACGGGTCGAACCCGGTCTTGTCGGCGGGGATCTGGAAGGTATCAAGCCATTTGCCGTTGACGTAACGGTTGAAATCGTCGCCCGGCTTGACCGCTGCGTCCAGCCACTGCGTCTGGATGCCGAACCGGCCCCAGTCGGTGGCAGGTTCAGCGGGCGTCGCGGCGAGCAAGGCTACGGGGATTTCGGCGAAAGCGGGGGCGGCCAGCGCCAATGCAGCGCAGCTGGCGCCAAGCAGAAGAAGTCGGGTCATGGGCGGGTAAGATCCGGTCCGGGAGGATTTGTTGCGAGTGCAACCATCCCCCGGTTCTACCGCAGGCGCAGGCGCGCGCAAAGCCGTTCGCCGGGGCAGATCAGCCGTTCGTCGAATTCCCCCCCACGGTCAGACATCGGCCTTCAGCCGTTGGACGGAAACTCCGGCTCGGTGAACTGGCCCGAATCGAACTGCAGCGACGCCAGCCGCGCATAAAGCCCGCCCTGCCGGGCCAGTGCGTCGTGCGTGCCCTGCTCGACGATGCGGCCGCGGTCCATCACCACGATCCGGTCGGCCTGCCGCACAGTGGCGAGGCGGTGGGCGATCACCAGCGTGGTCTTGCGCGCCATCAGCCGGTCGAGCGCGTCCTGCACCAGCCGCTCGCTTTCGGCGTCGAGGGCAGAGGTTGCCTCGTCCAGCAGCAGGATCGGGGCATCGCGCAGCAGTGCCCGGGCAATGGCGATGCGCTGCCGTTGCCCGCCCGACAGACGCGCGCCGTTCTCGCCCAGGAACGTATCCAGCCCCTGCGGCAATTCGCGCAGGAAATCCAATGCATTGGCCGCGCTGGCAGCCTCCCAGATCGCCTCGTCGCTGGCGTCCCAGTTGCCATAGCACAAGTTGTCCCGCGCGCTGGCGGCGAACAGCACGCCATCCTGCGGCACCAGCGCGATGCGGCGGCGGATTTCGGCGGGATCGGCCGACGTCAGCGGCACGCCGTCCAGCTTGATAACCCCGGCCTGCGGATCGTAGAACCGCTGCGCCAGCTGGAACACGGTTGATTTGCCCGCGCCCGAAGGCCCGACAATCGCCACCGTCTCGCCCGGTTCGACCGTCAGGCTCACGTCGGACAGCGCGGCCAGTTCGGGCCGGGTCGGGTAGCGGAAATTCACCTTATCGAACGAAATCTGCCCGCGCGGCGGCGCCGGCAGCGCGGTCGGGCGCGCAGGGGGCGCGATTCCCGGACTTTCGTTCAGCAGTTCGTTAAGGCGGCTGGCCGCACCCGCGCCGCGCAGCAGATCGCCATAGACCTCGGTCAGCGAGCCGAACGCGCCCGCCACCAGCCCGCCGGTCACCACAAACGCCGCGATCGTGCCGCCGCTGATCGTCCCGGTCGCCACGACCACCGCGCCCTGCCTCTACAGCTCGGTGATCGCGCCGTAGATCTGCTCCATCGCCGCTGCCGTCATGATCGCGCGGATCGTGATCCGCCGCCGCGCCGCCTGGAAGGTCCGGTCCACTGCTGCAGTGAAGCGCTGCGCCTCGCGCTCTTCCTGGTTGAACGACTGGACCACCCGCATTGCGCCCAGCACCTCGGACACCAGCGCGCCAATCTCGGCAATCCGGTCCTGGCTGGTCCGCGATGCCTTCGACAGGCGGCGGCCGAACATCACGATCGGCGCAATGATCAGCGGAATCGCCACCACCAGTTCCAGGCTGAGCCGCGGGGCAAGATAGAACAGGTAGGCCATCCCCCCGATCCCGGTAATCAGGTTGCGCAGGGCCACCGACACCGTCGTGCCCACCACCACCTCGATCAGCGTGGTGTCGGAGGTCATCCGCGAAGAGATTTCCTTGGGGCTGTTCGCCTCGAAGAAGCTGGGGGGCAGCCGCAACAGGTTGCGCTGCACGGCCTGGCGCAGATCGGCCACCACGCGCTCACCCAGCCACGACACGAAATAAAACCGCACCGCCGTGGCCAGCCCAAGCACCAGCACGATCAGCAGCAGCGATTCGAACGCGCGGTTGATCTCGTCCAGCTTCGCACCCGGCCCGAACGCGCGATCGATGATTGCCTTGAAGCCCATCGGGATCGCGATCGTGGCGGAAGACGTGGTCAGCAGCGCCAGCAGGGCACAGACCACCTGGCGCGGATAGTGGAGCGCCAGCCCCCAGATCATCCGCAAGGGCCCCAGGCTCTTGGCGGGCTTCTGGTCAGCCTCAGAGTCTGGGCCGGGGCCAGAACCGGGTACGGCGGCGGGATCGGGCGATTTTGCCATTGCGGAATGCGCCCTAGCGCACCGCGCCCCCCGGAGAAAGGCCGCAGCCCCGGTCTTGCGCAAATTTAACATCTTGCGCAAATTTAGCGTCTCGCGCAAATTTAAGCTTAACCCCCGGTGCTGCATTGCAATCGATTGGCCGAAGGCCCACATGACGGCCATACGAGACGCGATCACGCACCGCAGGACGGGAACGCCACATTTGCTATACAACACTTATGAACTGAACTGCGCACTGTTATCGAGCGCCAGCGCCTGGGCTTCGGTCGGCGCGGAACTGCTCAACAACCCGGCCATGCCGATGGGCTATTTCGGACTTGGCCCGGTGATGGCCTCGGCGCTGGACGTGTTTGCCCACGCCGCCGCGCCGCGCGGCAAGCCGCAGTTCGGCATCCAGGCGGTCGAGCTGGATGGCACCAGCCACCCGGTGATCGAAGCGATCGTGCTCCATCGTCCGTTCGGCAACCTGCTACGTTTCACGCACGACGGATTACCCGATAACGCCCCCAGCCTGCTGATCGTGGCGCCGATGAGCGGGCATTATGCCACGCTGCTGCGCGGCACGGTCCGGCGGATGGTGGAAAAGCACGTGGTCTACGTCACCGACTGGGCCGATGCGCGGATGGTCCCGATCGAAGCGGGCGAGTTTGATCTCGATGACTATATCGATTATCTGACCGGGTTCCTCGAACACATCGGCCCCGGCACCCACATGCTCGCCGTATGCCAGCCCTCGGTCCCCGCGTTCGCTGCAACTGCGGTGATGAGCGCGGCGCAGAACCCGTGCCGCCCCGCCACGCTTACCATGATGGGCGGCCCGGTCGATACCCGCGAGGCGCCGACCGGCGTCAACGACGTTGCGGCCACCCGGCCGCTGTCGTGGTTCAAGCACAACGTCATCGCCACCGTGCCGCTGCATTATCCAGGCGCGGGGCGGCGGGTTTATCCGGGGTTCCTCCAGCTTACCGGGTTCCTCTCGATGAACCTGCAGAACCACCTGATGAGCCACTGGCAGATGTTCATGCATCTGATCGGTGGTGACGGAGACAGCGCCGACGCGACCAAGGGCTTTTACGATGAATATCGCTCGGTCTGCGACATGACGGCGGAATACTATTTGCAGACGATCGACCACGTGTTTCAGCGCCACTCGCTGCCCAAGGGCGAGTTTGTCCATCGCGGCAAGCCGATCGACCTGGGCGCGATCACCGATACCGCGCTCCTCGCGGTTGAAGGCGAAAACGACGACATCTCCGGGATCGGCCAGACCAAGGCCGCGCTGAAGCTCGCCACCGGCCTTGCCGAGGACCGCAAGCAATACCTGCTGGCCAGGGACGTCGGCCACTATGGCATCTTCAACGGCAGCAAGTGGCGCAAAACCATCGCCCCGGTGGTCGAGGACTTCATCGCCGCCCACCGCGCCCGCGAAGCCTTGCGGGCAGTCGCCTGAGCCAGCGGGCGCGGGGCACACCCGCGCCTGCCGTCCGCGCTAGCTGCCGATGTACTGGACCAGCCATACCGCGCTCAGCGCCGGCTTGGCCTCGTCCTCGATCTCGACCGTCGCGGCGAACGTCGCCTGCCATTGGCCGGGACGCTTTTCGATCAGTTCCTGCAAGGTGAACCGCCCGCGCACCCGCTTGCCGGACTTGACGAAGTTCAGGAAGCGGACCTTGTCGAATCCGTAGTTCAGCGCGAACTGCACCTCCGGCTCCTCCATTGCGTCATAGGCCATCGCCGACAGCAGCGAGAGCGTCAGGAACCCGTGCGCCACCGTGCTGCCCAACGGGGTCGCCTTGGCCAGTTCCGGGTTGACGTGGATGAACTGGTGATCCTCGATGCAATCGGCAAACGCATTGATCCGGGGCTGGTCCACGACGAACCACTTCGACACACCCAGTTCCTCGCCGACTTTCGCGCGCAGTTCCGGCAGCTTCATCCCGCACTCTCCTCAAGCCCTGTTTTCAGCTGCTTGATGGACCAGCACAGCCGTCCGTGCAACGCATCGCACGGCGCCGCTACGGCATCAGCGGTTCGGCTCCGGGGGTCAGGCGCAGCGGCGGGCGGATCACCGCGCGATCGGGCGAATCGATGCGCCGCAAGTAGCTCCACAGCCCGCATTGCAGCCCAATCAGCATCAGGATGAACGGCTGGTAGGCGATGCCCACGAAGGCCGAGCCGAGCAAGTAGACGAACTGCGCCTGCTGCAGCGCGGTGGCCAGCGGCGCCTGCCATTGCGCGTCCGGCCCGGCACCGGGTGCCCCCCGCGCTGCCAGCGCCCGCTTGCCCCAGCGCGCGCGCAGCCGTTCCATTTGCCACAACCCCGAGATCTGCAGCGCCAGCCACAGCGCCAGCCCCGGCCACCCTTGCTCCCCCAGCATTTCGAAATAGCTGGAATGGAACGCCCGGCCCCGGTCCTCCACCGTGTTGACCGCCACTGCCGAGGTATTGCCGGCGGTGGCGGTGTCCGTGGTCTGGATGACCAGCCTGTTCGACCGGAACGAATCGAACCCGCCGCCCAGCGGATGGTCCTTGGCGTAATCGATCGTCCACGCCCACACCGCCAGCCGGGTCGAGGCCGACTGATCGCCTGCGTGGTTCTCGATCGTCGACATGCGCTCGGTGTAAGTCGAGGGCAGGAACGGGACCACCACCAGCCCCAGCGCCGCGATTACGCCGACATAGAGGAACCGGTTCTTCACCGAGCGCAGCGACAACACGCCCAGCAGCCCGATGCACAGCAGTCCGGTGCGGGCCTGCGTGCCCACCGGGATCAACAGGCAGGCAAACACCAGCGCATAACCGAACAGCCGCACCCGCTTGTCGGGCGGGAACACCGTGCCGTGGCGCGCCACCCACAACACCAGCGGGATGACCGCCACCGCGACGCACGAGATGATCGAACCTTCGTACAACCCGGTGTTGTCCGACACGAAGAAGTGCAACGAGCCATAGCCGCCGCCCGACGCCAGCGTCTTGATCGCTCCGGTGATGACGATCGAGCCGGCCGCCAGCACCATGAACAGCACCGCCGCCTCGATCCGCAGGCGAGTGCGCAGCGTCAGCGGCAGGAAGATCGCGAAGACCAGCGCCTTCCACACCCACGCCCACTTGTCTGCCGCCTCAACCGGAAAATCGGCGGTCAGCGTCGTTACCCCGCAATAAATCAGCAGCGCCAGCAGCATCCCCTGCCGCGCGGTAAAGCGGCTGTCGGTCTTGTCGTCGGCCAGCAGCCAGCCGGCAAACGCCGCGAGAAAGGCAATCAGCGACAGCGGGATCGAAGCCAGCAGAAAGTACGAAATCTTCTGCGGCGCGACGATGTCGATATAGAGATAGGCCAGCACCCACAGGAACGGACGCCGCAGGCCAAGCGCGAGGAAGCCGAGCACGAACGCCGCCAGCGCCAGGTCAAGCACCGCCTGGCTCCTTTGGGTCCCCGTCAGGTTTGATCTCATGGTCAAGGTCATCGCGCATGACCAGGCGCCAGGCAGCAAGCGCCATCAGCAGGTGCGTCAGCCCGATCGCGAAATAATCAATCATCGCCGCGGCCTTAGCAGCCGGCCGGTTGACGCGGCGTTAAGCGTTTTTTGCGAAGACCTTGAGCCATGACGCGCGTCCTTCACGTCCTCGACCATTCGCTGCCGCTGCAAAGCGGCTACACCTTCCGCACCCGCGCCATTCTCAAGGCGCAGCAAGCCGCCGGGCTGGAGGTGCGCGGAATGACCGGCCTCAGGCATCTGAACCCCGGCCCATCGCCCGAACAGGTTGACGGCCTCACCTTCCACCGCACCCCCGGCGAAGCATCCGGCCCGGCGGGGTTGCGCGAATGGCGCGAGATCGCCCGGCTGGCCGCCGCGATCGATGCATTGTGCGATGAATGGCGGCCCGATGTGCTCCACGCCCATTCGCCGGCCCTGTGCGGGATGGCGGCGCTGCGCGTGGCGCGGCACCGGGGCATTCCGCTGGTCTATGAAATCCGCGCCTTCTGGGAAGACGCCGCCGTTGGGAACGGAACCGGAACCGGGGGCTCGCTCAAGTACCGGCTCACCCGCACGCTGGAAAACCATGTTATTGCCGGCGCCGATGCGGTGGTCACGATCTGTGCCGGCCTGCGCGATGATCTGATCGGACGCGGCGTATCGGCGGAGCGGATCACGCTGTCCCCCAACGGCGTGGATCTGGCGCTGTTCGGCGAACCACCGCCGCCGGAACCGCACCTCGCCGCCGAACTGGGACTGGGCGATGGCCCGGTGATCGGCTTCATCGGCAGCTTCTACGATTACGAAGGCCTTGATGATCTGATCGCGGCGATGCCGCTGCTGCTCGCCGCCCAGCCCGATGCGCGCCTCCTGCTGGTCGGCGGTGGCCCGCGCGAGGCGGCCTTGCGCGCGCAGGCCGAAGCTTCGCCCGCCATAGATGCGATTCGCTTCGTCGGCCGCGTGCCCCACCACGAGGTCGACCGCTACTACGCGCTGATGGACGTGATGGCCTATCCCCGCAAAGCCAGCCGGCTGACCGAACTGGTTACCCCGCTCAAGCCGCTCGAGGCCATGGCCCAGGGCAAGCTGGTCGCCGCCTCGGCCGTGGGCGGGCACCGCGAACTGGTGACCCACGGCGTCACCGGCACCCTGTTCGCGCCCGATGATCCGGCCGCCTGTGCCGCCGCGCTGGCGGGCCTGCTGGCCGATCGCAGCAACTGGGCAACCCTGCGCGCCAATGGCCGCGCGCATGTCCGCTCCGATCACGACTGGGCGCGCAACGTCAGTCGTTATCTCGCCGTTTACCAAGTCCTGCTAGACCGCAGGGAAGCGCCGACCATCGGTGCCGCCGCCTGAATTCAGGACCCGGCCCTGATTGCAGGACCGGGTTGGGGGAAATGGACTTGGTTTCGAAGATGGCTTCACGCTCACCCGGACAGTTGCCGCTCAGCCGCCACCCGCTTTTTCCGATGGTGGTCGGCTTGTGGTTTTCCGCGCTGCTTGGCCTTGGCAGCCTCGCGCTCCGCGCCAGCCTGCTGGAACGGCTGGCGCTCGCGCTGCACCTCGATCTGGTAATTCCGGCTGCCGCGCTGCCGCTGGGCTTGACTACGCGCATGCTGCTCGCGCTCGTGCTGGCCGTCGGCGGCGGACTGGTCGGCCTGATCCTGGCGCGCCGCCTTGGCCAGGCCGTGCCGCAGCGCCGCGCACGCAAGGTTGCCCCGATCGTCGTTGCCGCTGCAGCCGCCGCACGCGGCGATGACGACGAGGATCTCGCCCGCCTTGAAGCTGCCCGCGCGGCGCATCCACGCCGCCGCCGGTCGCTTACTGCCGGCGACGAAATGGCGCCCCCCGCGCCGCTTGATCCTGCCCCGCTACCGGGCACCCACACCGGTAATCCCGGCCCGCGAATTCTGACTTTCGGCGATCTGGAACCGATCCCGCCGCTTGGCACCGCTACCGGCGACAGGCCCGAACCAGTGGACGAACCAGGCATCGCCAGAGCGGCACCACAACCCGTGGCGCAAGCCGCCGCAACCGCGTCCACTCCGGCACTGGCCCCGGCATTGGCCCCGGCACCGGAGCGCCGCCCTGCCCCGCCGCCCGCGCTGGCGCCGCTCCCGCTGGCAGCTTCGGCTCCGGTTGAAGGCAGTGCGGCGCGGCGCCTGCGCGAAGCGCCGCTGGCTACGCTGGGCGTGGTCGAACTGGTCGAACGGTTCGCGCTGGCCCTCGACGCACGGCGCGCCCGCATCGCAGCGAACGCGGCGCCGGCGGCTTCCGTGGCCGATGGCACCGCCCTGACCGAGCCCGCACCCGGTGCCGCCGGGCAGGTTGCTGCTGAACTCCATGAGCCGGTCCGTCCATTCGACATACCGGCCGTGCTGCGCACGCGCGGGGTTGATCGCGCAGCGGGCGACGAAAGCGGCGCCGGGCTGCCGGAAGACGAGTTCAGCTCGCTGCTTGACATGAAGCCGTCGATCCGGCCGTCGATCCCGCTTGCGGATGAGTACCGCGCCGAATCGATCCAGCCGGTGGTCGTCTTCCCCGGGCGAGGCATGAACGGCATCGCCGATCTTTGCGCACCCGCCGCGCCGCTCGGCACCAGCCCGGCCGCGACCGAGCATGCGCTGCGCGAAGCACTTGCAACGCTCCAGCGGATGAGCGGGGCGGCCTGACCGCGCAATCGCGGGCCGATCCGGTTCAGGGCGGCGCGGCCCGGCGCATGCCTGTTTCCCGCCAATTACCGTGCGCCGCGAAATTTCCTGCTAGCCGGTCGTACCGGAGAGGCTAGGTTCGCGGTTGCAAAAAGATTGTCCTGTCGTCATTGGCGCAATTTGCGAAACTTCGCTGCTTTTCGCGGCGGGGCGAGTCGCGCTCCATTGCCGCCAATGGCGCCTGCCACCACGGGGTCGTCGGGCGCACTGTACAGGATTGGAATATCGATGGGATTTCCGGAGCCCCAGGGCCTTTATGATCCGCGTAATGAACATGACGCCTGCGGCGTGGGCTTTGTCGCCCATATCAAGGGCACCAAAAGCCACGCGATCGTTACCCAGGCCCTGGAAATCCTGAAAAACATTGATCATCGCGGTGCCGTGGGCGCCGATCCGCTGCTGGGTGACGGCGCGGGCATCCTGATCCAGCTGCCCGACCGGCTGTTCCGCACCTGGGCGACCGGGGCCGGCGTCGATCTGCCGGCGGAAGGCGAATACGCCGTCGCGATGTGCTTCCTCCCGCAGGACGAGCCCAGCCGCGACCTGATCGTCGCCCAGTTCGAAAAGTTCATCGCCAAGGAAGGTCAAAAGCTGATCGGCTGGCGCGACGTGCCGCTCTCGCTTGATGGCCTCGGCAAGACCGTGATCGAATCAATGCCGGTGATCCGCCAGTGCTTCGTCGGCCGGGGTGAAAACTGCGCCGATCAGGACGCGTTCGAACGCAAGCTTCTGGCGATCCGCAAGCAGACCCAGAATCCGCTTGAAGCGCTGGCCGAAAAGCACGGACTTCCGGGCGTGTCCGAGCATTACATGCCCAGCTTCTCGACCCGGACGATTGTCTACAAGGGCCTGCTGCTCGCCACCCAGGTCGGCAGCTTCTATGACGATCTGCACAATCCCGACTGCATTTCGGCGCTCGGCCTCGTGCACCAGCGGTTCTCGACCAACACCTTCCCCAGCTGGAAGCTGGCGCATCCGTTCCGGTTCATCGCCCACAATGGCGAGATCAACACCGTGCGCGGCAACGTCAACTGGATGAACGCGCGCCGCCGCTCGATGGAATCGGAACTGCTCGGCTCCGATCTCGACAAGATGTGGCCGCTGATCCCGCACGGCCAGTCGGACACCGCGTGCCTCGACAACGCACTCGAACTACTGCTGGCAGGTGGCTACAGCCTTGCTCACGCGGTGATGATGCTGATTCCCGAAGCCTGGGCCGGCAACCCGCTGATGGATGCCAAGCGCCGCGCATTCTATGAATATCACGCCGCGCTGATGGAACCGTGGGACGGCCCGGCGGCGGTGGCCTTCACCGACGGCCGCCAGATCGGCGCCACGCTCGATCGCAACGGCCTGCGCCCCGCGCGCTTCCTCGTCACCTCCGACGATCTGGTCGTGATGGCGTCGGAATCGGGCGTGCTGCCGATCAAAGAAGATAATATCGTTCGCAAGTGGCGGCTTCAGCCCGGCAAGATGCTGTTGATCGATTTTGCGCAAGGCCGCATCATCGAGGACGAGGAAATCAAGGCCCAGCTGGCCAGCGCCGATCCTTACGAGGAATGGCTCGAAGCCGCGCAGTACAACCTCAAGGACCTTGCAGTCGTTCAGCCCGAGCTGGCCCAGCTGGCGATCGAGACCACCTCGCTGCTCGATCGCCAGCAGGCGTTCGGCTACACGCAGGAAGACCTCTCGAAGTTCCTCGAGCCGATGGGGGCGATGGGCGATGAACCGCTCGGCTCGATGGGCACCGATACGCCGATTGCGGTGCTGTCGAACCGTTCGCGCCTGCTCTACGATTACTTCAAGCAGAACTTCGCGCAGGTCACCAACCCGCCGATCGATCCGATCCGCGAAGAACTGGTGATGAGCCTGGTATCGATGATCGGGCCGCGCCCCAACCTGCTCGGCCGTGATGCGGGCAGCCACAAGCGGCTCGAAATCGACCAGCCGATCCTGACGAACGAGGATATCGCCAAGATCCGCTCGGTCGAGGCCGCGCTCGATGGCGCCTTCCGCACCCAGACGATCGACATCACCTGGGATGCCGCCGCCGGGGCCGCCGGGCTGGGTCAGGCGATCAAGGAAATGTGCTGGGCCGCGACCGAAGCGGTGCTGGCCGACAAGAACATCCTGATCCTGTCCGACCGCGCGCAAGGGCCGGACCGCGTGCCGATGCCGGCGGCGCTGGCCACCGCCGCAGTCCACCACCACCTCGTTCGCCAGGGCCTGCGGATGCAGACCGGCCTGGTCGTGGAAACCGGCGAAGCGCGCGAAGTGCACCACATCTGCGTGCTCGCAGGCTACGGCGCCGAAGCGATCAACCCCTACGTCGCCTTCGAAACGCTCGAACAGATCCGCCTCCGCAAGGCGCTGCCGCTGTCCACGTATGACGTCCAGAAGAACTACATCAAGGCGGTCGGCAAGGGTATCCTCAAGGTCATGTCCAAGATGGGCATCTCTACCTACCAGTCCTATTGCGGCGCGCAGATTTTTGACGCAGTCGGCCTGTCGTCGGCGTTCATCGAGCAGTACTTCACTGGCACCGCGACCACAATCGAGGGCGTCGGCCTTACGCAAGTGGCCGAGGAAACCGTCCGCCGCCACGCCGCCGCCTATGGCGACAACCCGATCTACCGCAACATGCTCGACGTCGGCGGGATGTACGGGCTGCGCCTGCGCGGCGAGGAACACGCGTGGACCGCGCAGAACATCGCGGCGCTGCAGCACGCGGTGCGCGGCAACATTCCGGACAAGTACAAGGAATTCGCAGCCACCATCAACGACCAGTCCGAACGGATGCTGACCATCCGCGGGCTGATGCACCTGAAGCCGGCGGACAAGCCGCTCGACCTTTCCGCAGTCGAACCGGCGGCCGAGATCGTCAAGCGCTTCGCCACCGGCGCGATGAGCTATGGCTCGATCAGCTGGGAAGCGCACACCACGCTGGCAGTGGCGATGAACCGGATCGGCGCCAAGTCGAACACCGGCGAAGGCGGCGAAGACCCGATCCGGTTCACGCCGCTACCCAATGGCGATACGATGCGCTCGTCGATCAAGCAGGTCGCCTCGGGCCGGTTTGGCGTGACGACTGAATACCTCGTCAACGCCGATGACATCCAGATCAAGATGGCCCAGGGCGCCAAGCCCGGCGAAGGCGGCCAGCTGCCCGGCGACAAGGTCGACAAGACCATCGGCAAGACCCGCCATTCGACCCCCGGCGTCGGCCTGATCAGCCCGCCGCCGCACCACGACATCTACTCGATCGAAGACCTTGCCCAGCTGATCCACGATCTCAAGAACGTGAACCAGAAGGCGCGGATCTCGGTCAAGCTGGTGTCCGAAGTGGGCGTCGGCACCGTGGCAGCGGGCGTATCCAAGGCACGCGCCGATCACGTCACGATTTCCGGCTACGAAGGCGGCACCGGCGCGTCGCCGCTGACTTCGCTGACCCATGCCGGGTCCCCATGGGAAATCGGCCTGGCTGAAACCCAGCAGACCCTGCTGCTCAACAACCTGCGCAGCCGTATCGCGGTGCAGGCCGACGGGGGCCTGCGGACCGGACGCGATGTCGCGATCGCCGCGCTGCTCGGCGCGGACGAGTTCGGCTTCGCCACCGCGCCGCTGATCGCGGCCGGCTGCATCATGATGCGCAAGTGCCACCTCAACACCTGCCCGGTCGGCGTCGCGACGCAGGACCCGGTGCTGCGCGCGCGCTTCACCGGCCAGCCCGAACACGTGATCAACTACTTCTTCTTCGTCGCCGAGGAACTGCGGGCGATCATGGCCGAGATGGGCTTCACCTCGGTGGCGGACATGGTCGGCCGGGTCGACCGGCTCGATACCCGCACGGCGATCACCCACTGGAAGGCGCAAGGGATTGACCTGTCGCGCCTGCTGCACCAGGTCGAACCGGTCGCAGGGACCACCCTCAACTGGAGCGGGACGCAGGATCACGGGCTGGAAAACGCGCTTGACAACGATCTGATCGCCGCCTCCGCCGATGCCCTGAACCACAAGGCCCCGGTGCGGATCGAACGGACCGTGATCAACGTCAACCGCACCATCGGCGCGATGCTGTCGGGCGAAGTCGCCCGGCGCTATGGCCATGCCGGGCTGCCGGACAACACCATCCACATCAGCCTCAAGGGCGTGGCCGGCCAGTCGTTCGGCGCGTTCCTCGCCCACGGCGTCACGCTCGATCTCACCGGCGATGCGAACGACTATGTCGGCAAGGGCCTGTCGGGCGGCCGCGTGATCGTGCGCCAGCCCGGCCATGTCGATCGCGATCCGGCCGAGAACATCATCGTCGGCAACACCGTCCTCTACGGCGCGATCGCGGGCGAGGCGTTCTTCAACGGCGTCGGCGGAGAACGCTTTGCGGTGCGCAATTCGGGCGCGGTCGCGGTGGTCGAGGGCACCGGCGATCACGGCTGCGAATACATGACTGGCGGCGTTGTTGCCGTGCTGGGCAAGACCGGGCGCAACTTCGCGGCGGGCATGTCGGGCGGCGTCGCCTATGTCTACGACGAGGACGGCAGGTTCGCGCAGCTATGCAACTTGGCGCAGGTCGATCTCCTGCCGATTTCGGCCGAGCGCGACGACGAAGCCAATGAGCTTGGGGGCGCCGGCCGTCCGCAGCAGCGCACCAACGGCGCGGCCGATCCGGGCATGGGCGACATGCTGCGCCACGACGCGGAACGCCTGCGCATCCTGCTTGAACGCCACCACCTCCACACCGGCAGCAAGCGCGCCCGCGCCCTGCTCGACGATTTCGGCGCTGCGCTGCAAAAGTTCGTCAAGGTGATGCCGCGCGATTACGCCCGGGCGCTGAAGCAACTCGAGGCCGAGCGGCTTGAAGCCGCTTCGGTGGCCGCGGAATAAGACATAGGATCGCACGACATGGGCAAGGAAACCGGCTTTCTCGAACTCGACCGCAACGATCGTACGTCCGCGGACCCGCAGGAACGGCTGAAGCACTACAAGGAATTCGTGATCCCGCACGCCGAGGGGGCTCTGCGAGCCCAGGCCTCGCGCTGCATGAATTGCGGGATCCCCTACTGTCACACCGGCTGTCCGGTGAATAACATCATCCCGGACTGGAACCACCTCGTCTACGAAGGCGATTGGCAGAACGCGCTCGAAGTCCTGCACTCGACCAACAACTTCCCCGAATTCACCGGCCGGATCTGCCCCGCCCCGTGCGAGGCGAGCTGCACGCTGAACATCGTCGACCAGCCGGTGACGATCAAATCGATCGAATGCGCCATCGTCGATCGCGGGTGGCAGGAAGGGTGGATCGCCCCGCAAGTGCCCAAGGGCCGCAGCGGCAAAACCGTGGCGGTCATCGGTTCGGGGCCGGCCGGCCTCGCCTGCGCGCAGCAACTGGCGCGCGCGGGTCACTCGG
>JANLUV010000364.1:0-3171 GCA_031363685.1 Alphaproteobacteria bacterium
GGACCCTTGGGCATGGAAGCTCCTGATTGCTTAACGTCAAGCATCATAGCACCCGGCGCTAGCGATTGCGAGATTCGTCAAGGCCGCCACATTCAAAGTGACGCAGTCCCCAGCCGACATGCGCCTTGCTAGACCAGCAGCAGTCGGACAAACAGCACCGAGGGCGAATACGCTCATCATGGAGACGGATCGGACGTGGGCAGACTGGACAACAAGGTAGCCGTTGTGACCGGCGCGGGCCGGGGGCTGGGGCGGGCGATTGCCGAACAATATGGCCGCGAAGGCGCCAGTGTGATCTGCTGCGACCTCGATCCGGTGGCGGCGCAGGCCGCAGCCGATGCGCTGGGCGTGGCAGGCGGCAGTGCCATCGCGATCCCCGCCGACGTGGCCGACCGCGCCTCGGTCGCCGCGCTGGCCGAGCAGGCGCTGGCGGCATTCGGCCGGATCGACATCGTGTGCACCAACGCTGGCATCCTCGACGATTTCATGCCGCTGGCCGAGACGAGCGACGCGCTGTGGGACCGGGTGCTCGCGGTCAATCTGACCGGGCCGTTCACCGTCAGCCGCGCGTTCATCCCGCATATGCTGGAGCGCGGATCGGGCACGTTCGTCAACATCGCCTCGATGGCGGGGCTGATCGCGCAGGCCGGGGGCACCGCCTATACCGTGTCCAAGCACGGCGTGATCGGGCTGACCCGGCAGGTTTCGGCCGATTACGGCCAGCGCGGCATCCGCGCCAACGCGATCTGCCCGGGATCGATCGATACCGAGATGTCGCGCGAATTCCTCAAGAACGCACCCGAAGTACAGCAGATCGTCGACAGCGTCCCCGCCGGACGGCAGGGCCGGCCCGAGGAGATCGCCGAACTGGCGACCTACCTTGCCAGCGATCTTTCCGCGTTCATCCACGGCGCGGCGATGGTCATCGACGGCGGCTGGACCATCCGCTGACCAGCCAACCGCGCCTCTCACCGATCAAACCAGTTGCGAGAATGCCATGAGCGAAGACCACACCCTGAACGTCGCCGAAATCCGCGCCAGGTACGAAGCCGAGCGGGTCAAGCGGCTGCGCCCGGCCGGAACCGACCAGTATGTGTTCGCGGAAGGCAAGTACGCCCGCTTCGCCGAAGATCCTTATGCCGGCCCGGCGCCGGAGCGCGTGGGCCTGCAGGAAGACCTCGACGTGCTGGTGATCGGCGCGGGGTTCGGCGGGATTCAGGCCGGGGCCACGCTGCGGCGGCAGGGGATCGACAATTTCCGGATCGTCGATGCCGCCGGCGATTTTGGCGGGACGTGGTACTGGAACCGCTATCCCGGGCTGCGCTGCGATGTCGAATCCTACATCTACCTGCCGTACCTTGAGGAAACCGGCTACGTCCCCACCGAACGCTATGTGCGCGGGCGCGAGATTCTGGGCTATTGCCAGCTGCTCGGCCGCCATTTCCGCCTTTACGAGCGGGCGCTGTTCCAGACGAAGATCACCGGGATGCGCTGGGACGAGGACGCCGCCCGCTGGATGGTGACGACCTCGCGCGGGGATAGCTTCCGCGCCCGCTTCGTGACGACGCAAAGCGGCATCTTCAGCCGGCCGCAGCTGCCCGGCATCCCGGGGATTGAGGATTTCGCCGGTCATGCCTTTCACTCGGCGCGGTGGGACTATGGCTATACCGGCGGCAGCACCGATGGCGGCCTCGTCAATCTGGCAAACAAGCGTGTCGGCGTGATCGGCACGGGAACGACCGCGCTGCAGGTGGTGCCCGAACTGGCGCAGGACGCGCTGTCGCTCACCATCTTCCAGCGCACCCCGACGGCGGTGGGCGTGCGCGACAACGGGCCGACCGACCCTGAATGGTTCAACGCGCTCGCGCCCGGGTGGCAGAAGGAACGCATCGAAAGCTTCAACCAGATCGGCAACGGCGAGGACGTCGCTTGTCCGGTCGATGACGGCTGGGCACGGTTCTTCCGCCGGATGATCACGGCGGCGGAATCCCTGCCCGAGGCAACACGCACTCCCGCCGCGATCGGCGCGGCGCAGGAAGCGGCCGACTATGAATACAACGAGATCGTCCGCGCCCGGGTGGACGA
This sequence comes from Alphaproteobacteria bacterium, assembly GCA_031363685.1. Lineage (GTDB taxonomy): Bacteria > Pseudomonadota > Alphaproteobacteria > Sphingomonadales > Sphingomonadaceae > Novosphingobium. Next base: position 2,086 of record JANLUV010000364.1, read on the forward strand.
ATATGTCCGCGATCCGGCCAAGGCGGCACTGCTCAAGGCGTACTACCGCACGATGTGCAAGCGCCCCGGGTTCAGCGACGATTACCTGCCCGCATGCGACCGCGACAACGTGGCAATCGTCGATGTCAGCAGCGGGATCGAGCGGATCACGCGCGGCGGCATGGTGGTCGACGGGGTCGAATACCCGCTCGACTGTCTGATCTTCTGCACCGGGTTCGAACTGGGCACGACCTGGGCGCATCAGGCCGGGTATGACGTGATCGGGCGGGACGGGCAGTTGCTCTCGGACAAGTGGGGCAACGGGATCAGCACTTATCACGGGCTGTTCAGCCACGGCTTTCCCAACGTGTTCTTCATGGGGCTGACCCAGACCGGCGCGACGGTGAGCGTGCCGCACATGCTGCAGGAACAGGTCGATCACCTGACGTGGATCATCCGCCAGTCGCTCGATCACGGCAAGGCGCAGGTCGAAGCCGCCCCTGCCGCCGAAGCCGCATGGCAGGATACCATCGCGGCGGTGAACGAGGCCCGCCGGCCGTTCCAGGAAAGCTGCACGCCGGGCTATTTCAACGCCGAGGGCAAGCCCGAAGACCGCCGCAGCGCGATCGGATCGGGGCTGTTCTTCCCGTCGACCGCGTTCTTCGAGATGCTGGCAAAGTGGCGGCAGGCGAACGACTTTGCCGGGCTGGAGGTACGCTAACGCCGGATGACGCTCAATCCAGCAGCGCCACCTCGGTCGCGCGGGTGCCCTCGAACGGGTTGCGGCCGTGGCCGGTGAGCAGGTTGTCGAGGATCATCACATCGCCGTTGTGCCACGGCCACTGGTAGGTGAACCGGTCGGCCAGCGCGCACAGTTCGGCATCGGCAGCCGGATCGAGTTCGCTGCCATCGCCCAGAAACGCGCCCGAGGGGAATGTCTGCGAAGCCCGCAATTCCGCCGCCGCGCCGGTCTTGTCGTAGGACCCGCGATAGAAATGGGCGATGTGCAGACCGCTGCGATAGACCCGTTCGCCGGTTGACGGGTGGGTGACGAACGCCGCTTCCTGGTTGAACACGGTCAGGCTGCCATCCTCGTGCCAGTGCGGG
>JANLUV010000370.1:0-1642 GCA_031363685.1 Alphaproteobacteria bacterium
GCGCGGCTCGCCCGCTCGGCCTGACCATGGGGCAGCAGATCGCGGCATCCGGCGCGCCGCCGGAAACAGGGCTGGTTGCCGGGTGCTGCATGGCGATCGACGGGCGACTGGCGCGGTTTTACGATCCGCTGCCGGCTACCACAACCCATGACGCCTGGCTGACCGCGATCGCCGACTTGTTGGACGTGCGCGGCTACCTGCCGGAACCGCTGATCGACTATCGCCGCCACGGCTCGAACGTGTCGCAATCCTACATGTCGGGCGAACAGCGCGCCTCGCACTGGCGCCGCTTTCGTGACCGCATGGACAAGGCGCTGGGCGAACCGGCCGGGAAAGCGCTTGAATCGGCGGTCGCGGGCCGCCAGTCGGCGATCGCCGCGCTCGCGGCGCACCGCGCGGTGTTCACTGCGATCGTCCCGGATGCGCGGATCGATGCCGCGCTCGCCACCCTGCGCAGCGCGCAAGTGCGGGACCAGCGCCGCCTCGCCATTCACCGCGCCAACCGCCGGGCGCGCCCGGCGCGGATCGTGCGCTGCATCGCCAGCGGCGATTATCGCGGCGGCAACGGAATGCTCAGCCTGATCCGGGATGTGGTCGATGCCGCGCGCCATCGCTGACCTGCGGGACGATGGGCTGCCGCACTCGCTGCTGATGTACGTGCCCTCGGTCCACGGCGGGATCACCCACCATAGCCACTATCAGGCCGAGGAACTGGCCCGGCGCGGGGTCGATGTGACGATGCTGTGCAGCGAGGCCTATCCCTGGGCGCAGGACGAAGTGTCCTACCGCCAGCTGCGCCAGTTTCCCGAGATCGCGCGCGGCGGGCTGAAGGCGCGGATCGGCCGTTTTCTGGCGGTGATCGTCAACCATTACCGGCTGGCCTGGCAGATCGTGCGGCGGCGCCCGGGGGTTGTCCTGCTCGAAGCCAACACCGAATATTTCGCCTTCCTGTGGGTCTGGCCGCACTTGCTGCTGTGGGCGCTCGGCGTGGTCTACATCGCCAATTTTCACGACCCGGTGCGCAAGGTCCGCTATGGCAGCCGCTGGCTCCACAAGCTGGAGATGGACGCGGTCTATCGCACCTTGCGGGGCGGGCTGATTCACGGCGCCCCGCCGCGCGATGCCTACCTGCCCAGTTGGATCAGGATGGAGGTGGTACCGCACGGGCCGTTCCCGCATCAGGCGCACGGCGGCGCGGCCTTCGACCTGCGACAATTGCTGGGCATCGCGCCCGACCGGTTCGTGCTCCTCGCGTTCGGGCTGATCACCGACTACAAGAACCTCGATCTGCTGATCGAGGCTGTTGCCCGCACGCCGCAGGCGGACCTCGTGATCGCCGGCAAGGACAAGGGTTCGGGGGAACGTCCGGCCCAGTTCTACCGCGATCTGGCCGCTTGCAGCGGCGTTGCAGACCGGGTGCACGTGGTCGAACAATTCATCCCCGAAGCCGACGTTGCGGCCTATTTTGCCGGTGCCGATGCAGTCGCCCTGACGTACCGGCGCGAGTTCGTGTCGCAAAGCGGGGTGCTGCAACTGGCTGTTTTGTGGGAAAAACCCATCCTCGCCTCAAGCGGCAAAGGTCCGTTGCGCGAAACGGTGACAGCTTATGGACTTGGCCTGTTCGTCGACCCCGACGATGTTG
>JANLUV010000372.1:0-4899 GCA_031363685.1 Alphaproteobacteria bacterium
CAACATCGTCGCCAAGGCCCTGCGCACCCTGCCGCGCGCCGATGGGCTGGCAATCACCTTGGAAAAGAACCTGCCGGTCGCGGCGGGGCTGGGCGGGGGTTCGGCGGATGCGGGGGCGGTGTTCCGGCTGGTCGAGCGGACGCACGGCTGGCCCGATGACTGGGCGGCGCGGGCGGCGCAACTGGGCGCTGACGTTCCGGCCTGCGTGCGCAGCGAAACCTGTGTCGGGCGCGGCACCGGGACCGAACTGGAGCCGGTGCCGAGCGATCTAGCCGGTGCGCCGGTGCTGCTGGTCAATCCGCGTGTCCCGCTGGCGACCGGGCCGGCGTTCGCGGGCTGGGACGGGGTCGATCGCGGTCCGTTGCCGCCGGGTTCGGTTCGCGAAATCGCGCTGGCCGGGCGCAACGATCTGGCGGCGCCCGCCATCGCGCTGTGCCCGGTCATCGCCGAAGTGCTGGCGGCGCTGCACGACACGGGCGCCTGGCTGGTGCGGATGTCCGGCTCGGGCGCGACCTGTTTTGCACTGTATGACGCAGCGGCCGCGCGCGATTCTGCGCGGGCAGCGGTGACGGCAGCGCGCCCGGACTGGTGGACGCTGGCGGGGGGGCTGCGATGAACCCGGAAGTCGCGCGCCTGCTCGGCACACCCCGGTTCGGCGGAATCCTGGTCGTCTCGGACCATGCGTCCAACCGGGTGCCGGGCGATATCGACCTTGGCATTGCCCCGGCGCTGCTGGATCAGCACGTCGCGATCGATATCGGCGTGCGTGAGGTCGGCGCGCTGCTGGCGCAGCACGCCGGGTTCGCCGCGTTCCAGTGCAATGTCACCCGCCTCGTCTGCGACGTGAACCGCGAGGAACATGCGCCCGGCGCCGTGCCAGTGGCGAGCGACGGGCACGCGCTTCCCGGCAACGCGCTGGGCCATGACGCGCATCTCGCCCGGCTCGCCCGGTTCCACGCGCCTTATCACGCGGCGCTGGCCGAACTGCTGGATCGGGTGCCGCCCGCGCTGATCGTGTCGCTGCACAGTTTCACGCCCTGCCTTGCCAGCCATCCCGGTGAGCGGCGGCCGTGGCAGGTGGGCGTCCTGTATAACGCTGATGAGCGTGCCGCGCGGATCGCCATACCGCTGCTTGCAGCCGAAGGGCTCGTGGTGGGTGACCAGCAGCCGTATTCGGGCCGGTTGCTCAACTACACGATGAACCGCCACGCCGAGGGGGAAGGACGGCCCTACCTAGGTATCGAAATCCGTCAGGACGAAATCACCGACCCCGCCGGGCAGGCCCGCTGGGCGCAGCGGCTGCTGCGCATCTGCAGCCAGGTGGCGCTGGCAATCGCCGGCTGAACGCCCGCCCCCAACCCCGATACCCGTCCCCGGGCAGGCGGGGAGCAAGCGGGAGGGGAGCGAGACTTGTCCGCGCCGCAGTCGTCGCCAAGATTTCAGTGCTAGTCGCAGCGGGGTGGGTACCGCGACCGGCGCAACGGCATTTTCCGCTTCGACTGCCAGCCGCGCTGGAGTAGGGGCGTTCACACCACACGCCATTATCCACCCGGAGTCCGTCCCATGCCCGTTTATCGTTCCCGCACCACCACCCATGGCCGCAACATGGCTGGCGCGCGCGGGCTGTGGCGGGCGACGGGGATGAAAGACAGCGATTTCGGCAAGCCGATCATCGCGGTGGTCAATTCGTTCACGCAGTTCGTGCCGGGCCACGTCCACCTCAAGGACCTCGGCCAGATGGTCGCGCGCGAGATCGAGGCGTCAGGCGGGGTCGCCAAGGAATTCAATACCATCGCGGTCGATGACGGGATCGCGATGGGGCATGACGGGATGCTGTACAGCCTCCCGTCGCGCGATCTGATCGCCGACAGCGTCGAATACATGGTCAACGCGCACTGCGCTGATGCGATGGTCTGCATCTCCAACTGCGACAAGATTACCCCGGGCATGTTGATGGCGGCGCTGCGGATCAACATTCCGGTGGTGTTCGTCTCGGGCGGGCCGATGGAAGCGGGCAAGATCGTGCTGCGCGGTAAGGAACAGGCGCTGGACCTGGTCGATGCGATGGTTGCCGCCGCCGACGAGAAATATACCGACGAGGAAGTCGATGCGATCGAACGGGCGGCGTGCCCGACCTGCGGTTCGTGTTCGGGCATGTTCACCGCCAACTCGATGAACTGCCTGACCGAGGCGCTGGGCCTGGCGCTGCCGGGCAACGGTTCCACGCTGGCGACTCACGCCGATCGCAAGCAGCTGTTCCTGCGCGCCGGCCGCGTGGTGGTGGAGCTGTGCAAGCGGTACTACGAACAGGACGATGCCAGCGCCCTGCCGCGCAATATCGCCAGCTTTGCCGCGTTCGAGAACGCGGTGAGCCTCGATATCGCGATGGGCGGATCGACCAACACGGTGCTGCACCTGCTGGCTGCCGCGCACGAGGCCGAGCTGGATTTCACCATGGCCGACATCGACCGGCTGTCGCGCCGGGTGCCGTGCCTGTCCAAGGTCGCCCCGGCCAAGGCCGACGTCCACATGGAAGACGTCCACCGCGCCGGTGGGATCATGGCGATCCTGGGCCAGCTGGACCGCGCCGGGCTGCTCAATTCCGACCTGCCGACCGTCCACAGCAAGACCATGGCCGATGCGCTCAACCAGTGGGACATCAGCCGCACCACCGCCCCCGAGGTGCAGGAATTCTTCCGCGCCGCACCCGGAGGCGTGCCGACGCAAGTGGCGTTCAGCCAGGACCGCCGCTGGGCCGAACTCGATCTGGACCGCGAAAATGGCGTGATCCGGTCGGCCGAACACGCCTTCAGCAAGGACGGCGGGCTGGCCGTGCTGTCGGGCAATATCGCGCTGGAAGGCTGCATCGTGAAGACCGCCGGGGTCGACGATTCGATCCTGGTATTCTCCGGCCCGGCCAAAGTGTTCGAAAGCCAGGACGCGGCGGTTGCGGGCATCCTGACCGGGCAGGTCGTGGCGGGCGACGTGGTGGTGATCCGCTACGAAGGGCCCAAGGGCGGCCCGGGCATGCAGGAAATGCTTTATCCGACCAGCTACCTCAAATCGAAGGGTCTGGGCGCGGCCTGCGCGCTGATCACCGACGGGCGCTTTTCGGGCGGCACATCGGGCCTGTCGATCGGCCATGCCTCGCCCGAGGCGGCCGAGGGCGGGGCGATCGCGCTGGTCGAGAACGGTGACCGGATCGCCATCGACATCCCCGCGCGCACGATCAACCTGATGGTTTCCGAAGCGGAACTCGCGGAGCGCCGTGCGGCGATGGAAGCCCGGGGCGATGCCGCGTGGCAACCGGCCAAGCCGCGCCCGCGCAAGGTGTCGGTCGCGCTGCAGGCCTATGCCGCGATGACGACCAGCGCGGCGCGCGGGGCGGTGCGCGATCTGTCGCAGCTAAAGCGCCGCTGATGCTACGGGCGGCTGCGTGCCTGACGGTACTGCCGCTGGCCGCCTGTTCCTCCGGTAGCGCACCGGCGGTGGCCGAAGGCGGCGAACATATCGCCTGTGCGCTGGGCAAAGACGCGCAGTTCGCGCCCGCCTGTGCGGTGGACCGGGCTGAACCGGACGGTGAAAAGATATTGGTGGTGCGCCACCCCGATGGCGGCTTCCGGCGCTTCACCGTGCTGAAGGACGGGCATGGCCTTGCCGCCGCCGATGGCGCTGCCGCTGCACAAGTGGCGATTGCGGACAATCTGCTCGAAGTTACCGTCGGGGAGGATCGCTATCGCTTTCCGTTCAAGGTGAAGGATAATGCCGGTCATTGACCAGGTCCTGACGGTCGCCGCGATGCGCGCGGCGGAGGAGGCGCTGATTGCTGCCGGAGCCGACGTCGATGCGCTGATGCAGATCGCCGGGCGCGGCGCGGCCGACTGGGTCTGGCGCGTGGGCGGGCACCACGCGGTGACGGTGCTGTGCGGGCCGGGCAACAACGGCGGCGATGGTTATGTCATTGCCGAGGCGATCCGCGAACGCGGCGGCCGGGTGCAGGTTGTCGCCGCGACCGAGCCGACGACCGACGCGGGGCGCAAGGCCCGCGCGCTGTATCAAGGCGCGGTGCTGGGGCCGGATGCAGATATTCATGGCGAGGTGCTGGTCGATTGCCTGTTCGGCAGCGGGCTGGTCCGCCCGCTGACCGATGCTGATTTCGCGCTGCTGGCGCGGCTGGCGGCGGGGCACGCGCGGCGGATCGCGATCGACCTGCCGAGCGGGGTGGAAAGCGACAGCGGCACGGCGCTTAACGCGGGGCTCCCGGACTACCAGCTGACCGTGGCGCTGGGCGCATGGAAGCAGGCGCATTTTCTGATGCCGGCCTGCGCGGCAATGGGCGAATTGCGGCTGGTCGGGATCGGCTGCGGTGCGGTGCCCGGGGCAACCGGGGTGATCGCGCGGCCGCACCTTGGCGCGCCGGCGGCGAATGCGCACAAGTATCGGCGCGGGCTGCTGGCGGTGGTCGGCGGGGCGATGCCGGGCGCGGCGGAACTGGCCTGCATGGCGGCGCAGGGCGCCGGGGCGGGCTATGTCCGGCTGCTGGCCGAGCACGGCGTCCACGCCAATCCCGATCTGGTGATCGATGCGCGGCCGCTGCCGGAAGCCGCAGGCGATGCACGGATCGCGGCCTTGCTGGTCGGCCCCGGGTTGGGGCGCGATGATGCCGGGCGGTGGCGGCTGGAGGCGGCGCTAGCGGGCGCCGAGCGGATCGTGCTCGATGCCGATGCGCTGATCTTGCTGCGGCACGGCGATCTGGCCGGGCGCGGCGTGCAGGTGATCGCCACCCCGCATGAAGGTGAACTGGCGGTGCTGGAGCGCACGTTCGGGCTTGCGGCTGATGGCACCAAGCTGGCCCGCGCTCGCGCGCTGGCGGCGGCGGCCGGGATGGTGATCGTGGCC
>JANLUV010000425.1:0-15848 GCA_031363685.1 Alphaproteobacteria bacterium
CGCCCTTCCATTCGCGCGCGCGGACATGGTGGAGCGACAGCGCCTCGCAGCTTTCGGCAAGGCGCGACAGTTCGTGGTAGTGGGTGGCGAACAGACAGCGGCAGCGGTTGGCCCCATGCACCGCCTCGGCCACGGCCCACGCCAGCGCCAACCCGTCATACGTGGACGTTCCGCGCCCGACTTCATCCAGGATCACGAAGCTGCGCTCGCTGGCCTGGGCGAGGATCGCGGCGGTCTCGACCATTTCGACCATGAAGGTCGACCGGCCGCGCGCCAGGTTGTCCGATGCGCCGACCCGGCTGAACAGCCGGTCGACCAGCCCGACCCGCGCGGCGGCTGCCGGCACGAAGCTGCCCGCCTGCGCGAGCAGCACGATCAGCGCGTTCTGGCGCAGGAAGGTCGATTTGCCGCCCATGTTCGGCCCGCCGATCAGCCACAGCCGGTCATCCGGGGCGAGGCGGCAATCATTGGCCACGAACCGTTCGCCTTTCGCCGCCAGCGCCGCTTCGACCACCGGATGGCGTCCGCCGGTCACGTCAAGGCAGGGGTCGGGCAGCACTTCGGGCCGGCACCAGGTTCCTTCCGCCGCACGTTCCGCCAGGCCCGCCGCGACGTCGATCCGCGCCAACGCCGCCGCTGTCTGCGCAATCGCTTGGGCGTCCGCGACCGCCATGCTCACCAGTTCTTCGAAATGCGCTTCCTCTGCCGCTAGCGCGTGGCCGCCCGCCTCGCCGATCCGGCTGGCTTCCTCGTGCAGCGCCAGCGCATTGAACCGCACGGCCCCAGCCATCGTCTGGCGGTGGGTAAAGCCGCTTTCGGGCGCCATCAGCCGGTCGGCCGAACGGGCCGGGACCTCGATGAAATAGCCGAGCACGCCGTTGTGTTTGATCTTGAGCGCGGTCACCCCGGTTTCGTCGCGGTACTTCGCTTCGAGCGCCGCGATCGCCCGCCGCGCGTTGCCCGCCGTCTCGCGCAGCGCGTCCAGCGCGTGATCATAACCCGCCGCGATGAACCCGCCTTGCGCCCGCTCGGTCGGCAGGCTCGGCACCAGCGCGCGCGAATAAAGGTCGGTCAGCGCGCCGTGCCCGCCCAGTGCCGGCAGCAGCGCATCGAGCAGCACCGGCCGGTCGGCCCGGCGCAGCAGGTGGTCGCGCACCCGCCGCGCTTCGGTCAATCCGTCGCGCAATTGCCCCAGATCGCGCGGCGATCCGCGCCCCGCCACCACGCGCCCCAGCGCCCGGCCGATATCAGGCAGCGCGCGCAGGACGCTGCGCAAGTCGCTGCGCAGCAAGCCGTCGTCATGCAGCCACTGGACCAGTTCCAGGCGCGCCACAATCGCGGCGCAATCGGTTAGCGGCGCGCCCAGATCCTCGGCCAGTTGGCGCGCACCGGCGCCGGTCACGCAGCGATCGACCGCTTCGAGCAGGCTGCCCTTGCGCCCGCCGCTGCTGGCTTCGAGAATTTCCAGGCTGGTCCGGGTAGCCTCGTCCATCGCCAGCGCGGCATCCCCGGCGCGCGCCACCGGCGGCAGCAGCAGCGGCAGTCTGCCGCGCCCGACATGATCGAGATAGGCGATCAGCCCGCAGGCTGCCGCCAGCATGGCGCGGCTGAAGGTGCCGAACCCGTCCAGCGTTGCCACGCCGTGGATCATGCACAGCCGCGCCGCGCCGCCATCGCTCTGGAATTCGCGGGCGGGGCGAGGGATGGCCTCCAACGGAAGTCCGTCCAGCCCCTCGGGCGCAACCACTTCGCTGGCGCCCAGCCGCGCCAGTGCCGCGCCGATCCGGTCGGGCGCGCACTCCTCCAGTTCCATCCGTCCGGTGGAAATATCGCAGGCCGCGATCCCCACGCGCCCGCGCACTTCGCATAGCGCCGCCAGCACGTTGGCCCGGCGCGGTTCGAGCAGCGCCTCCTCGGTCAGCGTGCCGGCGGTGACGAAGCGCACGATCGCGCGCGCCACCAGCGCCTTGGAGCCGCCGCGCTTCTTCGCTTCTTCCGGCGTTTCGACCTGCTCGGCGATGGCCACCCGGCACCCGGCGCGGATCAGCCGCGCCAGATAGCCTTCGGCGGCGTGGACCGGCACTCCGCACATCGGGATCGGCTCGCCCAGATGCTCGCCCCGGCTGGTCAGTGCGATGTCGAGTACTTGCGCGGCGATGCGCGCGTCGTTGAAAAACAGCTCGAAGAAATCGCCCATGCGGTAAAACAGCAGACAGCCTTCGGCCTCGGCCTTGAGCGCAAGATACTGCGTCATCATCGGCGTGGTGCCAGGCGGGGCAGGTGCGTGCATCCGTTTCGATTAGCGCGCCGCGCTCTGATTCGGATATGCCTGAGCCGCAGCTTTCCCCTATCGTCTGCAACACAACCGCGTTAGGGGCGGTGCGAAGGCGACAGGGAGATATTTCGTGTCTGAGGAAAGCAACGTCCGTTTCACCGAGCGCGAGGCGCTGTTCTACCACAAAACGATCCGCCCGGGTAAGATCGAGATCATCGCCTCGAAGCCGATGGCAACCCAGCGCGACCTTAGCCTGGCCTATTCGCCGGGCGTTGCGGTGCCAGTCAGGGTCATCGCCGAAGACCCTTCCGCAGCTTATGATTATACCGCCAAGGGCAACCTCGTCGCGGTGATTTCCAACGGTACTGCGATCCTAGGCATGGGCAACCTAGGCGCGCTGGCATCGAAGCCGGTGATGGAAGGCAAGGCGGTCTTGTTCAAACGCTTTGCCGATGTCGATGCGATCGATATCGAGCTGGACTCCGAAGATCCCCAAGCCATCATTGATGCGGTGACGCTGATGGAGCCGACCTTCGGCGGCATCAACCTGGAAGACATCAAGGCTCCCGAATGCTTCATCATCGAGCAGGCCCTGAAGGACCGGCTCAAGATCCCGGTGATGCACGATGACCAGCACGGCACCGCGATCATCTCGGCTGCCGGCCTGCTCAACGCCTGCTTCCTGACCGGGCGCGAGCTGAAAGACGTCAAGGTCGTGGTCAACGGTGCCGGCGCCGCCGCCATCGCCTGCACCGCGCTGATCAAGGCGATGGGCGTGCGCCACGACAATGTGATCATGTGCGACCGGACCGGCGTGATCTATCGCGGCCGCGAAGGCGGGCTCGATCAGTGGAAAAGCGCGCACGCGATCGATACCCCGGCCCGCACGCTTGAAGAGGCGCTGGTCGGCGCCGACATCTTCCTTGGCCTGTCGGCCAAGGGCGCGCTGAAGGCGGAATGGATGGTGAAGATGGCGCCGCAGCCGATCATCTTCGCGATGGCCAATCCCGATCCGGAAATCACCCCGCCCGAAGCCAAGGCGATCCGCCCGGATTGCATCGTCGCGACCGGCCGGTCGGATTATCCGAACCAGGTCAACAACGTGCTGGGCTTCCCGTTCATCTTCCGCGGCGCGCATGATGTGCGGGCTACCGCGATCAATGAAGAGATGAAGATTGCCGCCGCCCGCGCGATCGCCGAACTGGCCCGCGAACAGGTGCCCGAGGAAGTGGCTGCCGCCTATGGCAAAAGCCACCAGTTCGGGCTGGACTACATCATCCCCGCGCCGTTCGATCCGCGCCTGATGGAAGTCGTCTCGTCTGCTGTCGCCAAGGCGGCGATGGATTCGGGCGTCGCCCAGCAGCCGATCGAGGATTTCGAGGCCTATCGCCTCAGCCTCAAGGCGCGGCTCAATCCCACCACTTCGGTGCTCACCAACGTTTATGCGCGGGTCAAACAGGATCCCAAGCGGGTGGTCTTTGCCGAAGCGGAAAACGAAGTGGTGCTGCGCGCCGCGATCCAGTTCCGCGATTTCGGCTATGGCACCCCGGTGCTCGTCGGCCGCACCCAGGCGGTGCATGACAAGCTGGTCGAACTCGGCGTCGGCAATCCCGCAAGTTACGAGATCCACAATTCGGCCGTTTCGCCGCTGGTCCCCGAAATGGTGGCCTACCTCTACAATCGCCTGCAGCGCCGCGGCTATCTGGAACGCGACGTGCGGCGGATGGTCAACCAGGACCGCAACGTCTTCGCTTCGCTGCTGGTTGCGCTGGGCCACGGCGAGGCGCTGATCTCGGGTATGACCCGCACTTTTGCGCAGACGATGAAGGAAGTGCGCCACGTCCTCGATCCGAAACCGGGCCACCTGCCGTTCGGGGTGCACATGATGGTGGCCAAGAACTATACCGTGTTCCTGGCGGATACGACCGTGAACGAGCGGCCCTCGGCCGAAAACCTTGCCCATATCGCGGTGGAAACCGCCGCAGTCGCACGCCGCATGGGCCACGAACCGCGTGTCGCGTTCCTGTCGTTCTCCACCTTCGGCAACCCGATGGGCAAGTGGGTCGACAATCTCCGCGAAGCCGTCGCTATCCTCGATGAGAGCAATCCCGGGTTCGAATACGAAGGCGAAATGGCGCCCGATGCCGCGCTGAACGCCAAAGTCATGGCCAACTATCCGTTCTGCCGCCTGTCGGCCCCGGCCAACGTGCTGATCATGCCGGGCCTGCAATCGGCCAACATCTCGGCCAAGCTGCTGCGCGAACTGGCCGGCAATGCGGTGATCGGGCCGATGCTGCTCGGCATGGAAAAGCCCGTCCAGATCGCCCCGATGACTGCGCTGGCGCCCGATATCCTGACGCTGGCCGTGCTGGCGGCGGGCGGGATCGTCGGCTGAACCTTCCTGCGCCCCGCCCGCTTGCGGGAGGGCTTGGGGGTGAGTTTGGCCCCGTTGTCATCCCTGCCAATGAACAGCCCTGCGGCCCACATGGCTGAGGGGCGGTTCATCTCAGTCAACCGGCCAAGACGTTCACATCGGCGCGGGCGCACCGAAGTCGAACAGGCGGATCAGGTCGCCGATCGCGGCTCTATTGCAGGCGCATCACCAGGTTTGGTACGCGGCATGACGTTGCCCCCTCGATTGTACGCCAGCCACGCAGCGCAAATGTGATCTGCGGCGGTACCGCAATGGCCGCGCTCAAGACTTCTGTTCGAAGCTGGCCTCGGTCCATTTCCGTGCGAAAAATGTTGCGCCACAAAAACCAAAAAAATCAATAGGTTGCTTTAGAGCGCACCCAACGTGCCACTCTGGGGAGGTGGAACTACGTATTCATCGTCTCTGATAAATTAGCCATCAATTTGCGAATTACTGCGTCGATTTACAGTCTGACGCTGTTGCGCCGGACATCGATCATTCGGAGATTGATCATGATCATTAGCGGCACTCCCAACGATGATATTCTGTACGGCACGACTGCCGACGATACGATTTTCGGCAAGGATGGGAATGACTTCATCTATGCCTACGCGGGCCATGATATCGTGCTCGGCGCGGGCGGGGACGACTATCTCAGCGGCTGGACCGGCAACGACAAACTGTTCGGCGGTGACGGCAACGACACGGTAAGCGGCGGCGAAGGCAACGATCTGGTTTCGGGCGGCGCCGGCGACGATCACGTGTTCGGCGGCGAAGGCAACGATGTCCTTTATGGCGGTACCGGCACCGATCTGCTCAGTGGCGGGATCGGCGACGATGGTCTGGCCGGCGGCGAAGGCGATGATACGCTGAGCGGCGGTAACGGTAACGATTTCATCACGGGCGGCACCGGCCGGGACATTCTGCTTGGCGGCGCTGGCGCCGATTCCTTCTGGTGGTATGCCCCGGACGAAAGCGGGGCAGGCGCCGGCAATCGCGATATCGTCATGGATTTCCAGGTCGGCGTCGACACCCTCCACCTGGCAGGGTTCCACATCGCCGCGCAGGATATCCACATGACCTCGTTCCGAGGTGGTGCCGGGACGATCCTCGGCATCGATTTGGATCACGACGGGCATAACGATTTCGAAATTCAGCTGAACAAGGTGGCGTTCGGCACGCTTTCCGCGGCTGACATCATTCTTTAACTTGGGGCTTGCGGTGTGACGGACCCGACGGTCCGGTGCGGCACGCAGGTCCGTCGTTTGCTGTGCAGTCAAGCGGGCCAGGATCGACCAAATGCCCCGGCCATACCCAGCCTGCTTGTCACTGCCGCGTCCTGACCATCGGCGTATGGCCGCTGGTGCAGACGGCAGGACTGCTCAGAACGGGCGCTAGCGCCTGCGGAAGCGGAAATGCCACACTTCGTGGCCGAGCCGCCGCGCCTTGGCTTCATAGCGCGTTTCCGGCCATCCGCCGGGGCGCTGCTGGAAGTCTTCGGGCTTGTCGCACAGCCACTCGAACAGGTCGCGGTGGCGGCGCATGATCATCAGCGCATGGCGCAGGTAGACCGGATGGTCGGTCCCGAAACGGAACTCGCCGCCGGGCTTCAGCTTGGCGGCGATCAGCTTGACCGGGCCGTCGTTCATCATCCGCCGCTTGGCGTGGCGGGCCTTGGGCCAGGGATCGGGATGGAGCAGGTAGGCGAACGACAGCGTTCCGTCCGGTACGCGCTCGAGCACTTCGAGCGCATCGCCGTGATGGATCCGCGCGTTGGCGAGCGCGGCGTCGCGGACATGGGTGAGCGCCTGGGCGACACCGTTGAGGAACGGCTCGCAGCCGATGAAGCCGTGGTCGGGCAAAAGATCGGCGCGGAAGGCCAGATGCTCGCCCCCGCCGAAGCCGATCTCGAAGTGCAGCGGCCGCGCTTCGCCGAACAGGCGTTCGGCAGTAACCGGGCCATCCAGCGGCACCGCGATCTGCGGCAGCAGCCGATCGACCAGATCCTGCTGGCCCTGCCGCAGGGGTTTGCCCTTGGCGCGGCCATAGAGCCGGTTGATCGTGAGCGGATCGCCTTCTTTGTATGCGGTCATGGGCGCGCGGCTAAGCGAAGCGGCGCGGAAATGCCACCCTCAAAGCGAACGGGCCGTTTCGTGGTGAAGCGGCCCGCCGGCTATCGGGAACGCCGCTGGGGCGCTCCAGATCAGATGATCGTTCAGGCGGCTTCCATCTGGTCGTTGGTATCGCGCAGCACATAGCCGCGACCCCAGACGGTTTCGATGTAGCTTTCGCCGCCGCAGGCATGCGCCAGCTTCTTGCGCAGCTTGCAGATGAACACGTCGATGATCTTGAGTTCAGGCTCGTCCATCCCGCCATACAGGTGGTTGAGGAACATTTCCTTGGTCAGCGTGGTGCCCTTGCGCAGCGATAGCAGTTCCAGCATCGCGTATTCCTTGCCGGTCAGGTGCACCCGGGCGCTGTCGACTTCGACTGTCTTCGCGTCGAGGTTGACCGCCAGCTTGCCGGTGCGGATGACCGATTGCGAATGGCCCTTCGAACGACGCACCACGGCGTGGATACGGGCAATCAGTTCTTCGCGGTGAAACGGCTTGGTGACGTAATCGTCAGCGCCGAAGCCGAACGAACGGACCTTCGAATCCATTTCCGCAATCCCCGAAAGGATCAGCACCGGGGTCTGCACTTTGGCGACGCGGAGCTTCTTCAGCACATCGTATCCATGCATGTCGGGCAGGTTGAGATCGAGCAGAATGATATCGTAATCGTACAATTTGCCGAGATCGAGGCCTTCTTCGCCCAGATCGGTCGAATAGACATTGAACCCTTCGGCCGTGAGCATCAGCTCGATAGCGCGCGCCGTAGTCGGCTCGTCTTCGATCAACAGCACTCGCATGGGTAGTCCCCCTTATGCCCCAAATCCATCACCCCCGGTCAGGGATGTTTCCGACAATTAACCATATGAGCTATGAACACCAAAGGTTAATTTTGCGTAAAGCGCGGAAATCCTTCGATTCAATTCCGGCACTTGGCCGGTCAAAGCCGTGGCAGGCAGAGTCATGCCATTGAACCGACTCGGAAATTGCCAGCATGGACACGCGCGGGGGCCGCACCCAAAAAAATGTCATTTTGGCCGCCGCGCCAGCGGTAAAAGCGGATGGAACGCCTGGGCATTAACCGCAAAGCCCGTTACGCCGTCACGCACCAGCGACCAGCGGACCGGATTGCCGAGCGGGATGTAGACATTGGCGGCGGTCAATTCGCCCTCGGCTTCGGCGAGCAGGGCTGACTGCCGCGCCGGGTCGGCGGCGGCGCGGGCGTCGGCCAGCCGGGCATCGGCCGCCGCGCTGCACAGGCCCCGCGCGGCCGCGCACGACAACTGGTCAAGGAACCATTGCGGCCGGGCATAGCGCGCAACGCTATCGATCAGGCGCAGATCGGCAGCGTCGCCCTCGTTTGCCCGCAGCAAGGTGATCCCGATCGCGGCGAAATCTGCCGACAGGCGGACATACAGGGCGTCGGCGCCCGGGCCAGCCGGCAGGGCCAGCCGCAAGTCCGGCGGCTGGGCGTGCGGCTGGGGCTGTAGCGCCGTCCACCGCGCGATCCGGGCGGCGGCTTCGGTCCGCCGCCGGGTCAGCGCCAGCCCGGTCCATCGCTCACCGATCGTGCCCAGGTCCGCAGTGCCGCCGGCGGCGACAATTCGGGTGGTGGTGGTCCAGCCGCTCACCCCGAGGGCGGCCGCCAGCGCATCGCGGTCGATCGCCAGGGCCAGCGCCTCGCGGTTATCCGGCGCCGCAAGAACGCCATCGCCGCGCACTGCCACCAGTCCGAACAACCCCTGGGCCGGATCGATCCGGACCATCCGCTGCGACAGCCCTCCCGCCGCTGCAGCCAGCGGATAGCTGTCGAACCGGCCGCCAAGCACGACGTCCACGTCGCCCGCGCCAAAGCGCCGCACCGCGCCAGCGGCAGGCACGGCATGAAGCCGGATCGACCGCGCTGCGTCGTGCCAGTCAGCCGGCTCGGGCAGGCCGAGTTTGCCGGGCGGGATCGGCAACAGCACGGCCACCCGTCCTTCGCGCCGGAGCATCATCGGGCCGCTGCCCCTGGCGTTGCGCTGGAGGCCGAGTTCCGGTTGGGCCAGCAACTGGAGCAGATCGGGCATCGCCCGCTTCAGCCGCACTTCGATCACCCGGCCCGCCATGGCCCGGATTTCATCGATCTCCGCCAGATCGAGCCCGAGCGTGGTGCCGTTCACCGCATCCAGCGCCTGGCGCAGTGCGGTGCGCGCGCTTTCGCCGGTAATCTCGGTGCGATCGAGCCAGACCCCGTCGCGCAAGCGGAAGATGTAGCTGAGACCGTCGTCCGTCACGATCCAGCGGTCCGCCAGCGCCGGGATTACGCGGCCCTGCTCGTCCAGCCCGACCAGCCCTTCGCTCGTCGCCGCGCGGACCAGTTGACCCGCCGCAGACAGGCGCACGCCGGTTTCGAACAGAGCGCTCTCGGCCCCGATCACATCGACGGCGACGACTGCGGGTGAATGGTCGCCGCACCCGGACAGGGCCGGCATCACGGCAAGCAATCCCGCAAGGGCGGCTGAACGACCGGAGCAATGCATGGGCCAAGCGGTACGGCGCGCGAATACCGTCGGCAAGGCCCTCAGGGCCCAATCGGTGTCGTTTAAAGAATCTTGCGGACGTTCGACGTGGGCGCGGCAGGGGCGGCGAACGGTCGGCGCAGCATCATCGCTTCGGGCAATTGCTGGGTGACCGTTGGTGCGCGCACCACCTTGGGATCGATTTCGTCGCGGAAGGCGATGCCGAACCGGTTATCCTGCACCCAGGCGACCGAACCCTCGATCCAGCCGACGTTGCGCAAGCTGATCCAGACGACCGTGCCGCGCGGAACCTTGACGTCGGCTTCGGCCATCAACCCGCCCGGCGACAGGTTGCGGACCTTGACGCGATGCTCGGCATCCTGCCCATCGAGGCGCAGTTCCGCCATGATGCACAGGCTGTCACGCGTGATATGCCGGTTGTCTCTGTCGTCCATGGTCCCGCAAGAGTCCAACTGCCGCCGCCGGGCCCGGACAATCCGGACCGCACACGACACCGGGCAGAAAGTTAAGGCACGGAAGCAAACAAGCCGTTAATATCCGCGTACATACGCCGGAATTTGCGGTTAACCGCCGCGAGAAAATTCTCTCGTTCCGGCGCAGTTTTCAGTCGTCGCGAGAAATCTTCTCGCGACGTTCGTGCGCTTCCTGGGCCTCGACCGTCATGGTGGCGATCGGCCGGGCGACCAGCCGGCCAAGACCGATCGGTTCGCCGATCACTTCGCAGTAGCCGTATTCGCCGTCCTCGATCCGGCGCAGCGCCGAATCGATCTTGGCGATGAGTTTGCGCTGGCGGTCGCGGGTCCGCAGTTCGATGCCCCAGTCGGTCTCGCTCGACGCGCGATCGTTGAGGTCGGGCTCGCGAATCGGACCGTCCTGCAACTGCTGCAGGGTACCTGCGGCGGCGTCGAGAATGGCCTTCTTCCACGCCTGCAGCAGCCGACGGAAATAGTCGAGCTGCGCCTCGGACATGTACGGCTCGTCCTCCAGGGGCACATAGTCCCCAGTGATCAAGCGCTTCGCCTTTACGAGAATATCGATATCGTCAGCAATAGCCGCTGGCATGGGATTATACGCCTCCAGACAGAAGCCGCGAGCCGCGTTGCCACCCCGGGACCCCCCGTTGCCGCCCGCCAGCCGCGTGTGCCGCGCCTATAGTTGCCGTGCATCGCAGGCACAAGCGCAATGATCTGCACGTGCACCGCGCAGAACGTGTCCGGCAATTTTGCCGTTCTGCAACACATCTGCCAGCTGACGGCATTAACCATTTGTTGACCATGTTACGCCAGCTTTGCCCTCGACGGCCGACGATTGGGGTACGGCCAAACAGGGAAACAGATCATGGGTGCTGCCTGGATCAAGCCGGTGGAATGCACAGCGGCCGACGACGCGAATACCGACCTGCTGGTCGCGGACTGTCTGGCTGCCGCCGCGCGCGACGACGTCAGCGCCTACTTCGACCTCGGGATCGCTTTCTCGACCGGCAGCCACGGCGCACCGGTTGATCTGGTTGAAGCCCACAAGTGGTTCAACCTCGCCGCAGTCGGCGGGTATGACGGCGCTGCTCAGTGCCGGGCTGACGTTGCCGATGAAATGGCCGCTCGGGAAATCGCCGAAGCCCAGCGCCGGGCGCGCGAATGGCTGGCGGCAGGAACGCGCCGCGCCGCCTGAGCGATCACGCAAGTCTTGACGGGGCAGGCGGCTGGCGCGCGGCTAGCGGATCCCCGCAAGCGCCTTTTGCCGGCGCCGCTGGACCGAACTGCCAAGGCCGATCGCCTCACGGTATTTCGCCACGGTGCGGCGGGCGAGGTCGAAGCCTTTTGCCCTGAGCAGATTGACCAGCGCATCGTCGGACAGGATCGTCTTGGCATCTTCGGCGTCGATCAACTGGCGGATCGCGGCCTTGACCGCCTGAGCCGAAACCGCGCCTTCACCATCGGCCGAGGCGACGCCCGAAGTGAAAAAGTACTTCAGTTCGTAAGTCCCGCGCTCGCAGTTCAGGTACTTGTTCGAGGTGACCCGGCTGACGGTCGATTCGTGCATCGCAATCGCGTCGGCCACCGTCCGCAGGGTCAGCGGCTTCAGCTGCGAAACGCCGTGGCGGAAGAAGCCGTCCTGTTGTTTGACGATCTCGGCCGCGACCTTGAGGATCGTTTTCTGGCGCTGGTCGAGCGCCTTCACCAGCCAGTTGGCGTCGGCCAGCTTTTCCGAGAGCCAGCCCTTCGACGACTTGTCGGGGCAGGCGCCGCGCAGTTCGACGTAATAGCTGCGGTTGATGATCAGCCGCGGGAGCGTGGCCTGGTTGAGCGCGATGTCCCAGCCGACGATGTTTCCGTGGGCGTCGGCGCTCGGGCGGATCAGGATATCGGGCACGACCGCATCGCCGCCGCCGGTGGAATAGCGCAGCCCGGGCTTGGGATCGTAGCCGCGCAGCTCGGTCAGCATGTCGGCGAAATCCTCGTCATCCACCCCGCACATGCGCTTCAGCCGGGCGAGTTCGCCGCGCGCAAGGAGATCGAGATTGTCGATCAGCCGCGCCATGCAGGGATCGTAGCGGTTGGCTTCCTGTGCCTGCAGCACGAGGCATTCGGCCAGGCTGCGCGCGCCCACCCCGGTGGGATCGAGTGACTGCAGCACCGCAAGTGCGGCTTCGGCCAGCGGGAGTGCGACGCCAAGATCGTCCGCCGCCTCGCGCAGCGGCAGCGGCAGGTAGCCCGCCTCGTCCAGCTGGTCGACCAGTGCATGGGTGATGAAGGCGATCGCGGTGTCGGGCGCCGCCGGGCCGACCTGAGCGTGAAGGTGATCGGCCAAGGTCGCGCCGGTGTGGCCGCGCTCGTCGATCGAGGGGCCTTCGCCGGACCCGGTGGTCCGCGGCTCCCCGGCGAAATCGACTTCGCCAACGCCCTGCCCGCCTTCGCCAAAGGCGCGGTCGGGGGCGGCGCCGTCGCCGGTGTCGCGATCATGGTCGAGTGCGGTGGGGTCGATATCGAGCGGACGGTCATCGGCGGCGCGGCCTTCGCCGATCAGCTGGTCGATCGGTGAGGATTCGAGCGTGGTGCGGCGCAGGTCGTCTGCCTCGGGCGCGGGCGCCTCGGCCGTACCGGTGCTCAGTTCCAGCAAGGGGTTTGCTTCGAGCGCATCGCCGATGAACGCTTCGATCTCGAGGTTGGACAGCGCCAGCAGCTTGATCGCCTGCTGGAGCTGCGGTGTCATCACCAGCGACTGGGACTGCCTCAGGTCAAGGCGGGGGCCGATGGCCATGCGTTACGTGCGCGGTCGGCGCGCGGGCTTCGACAGGCTCAGCCTGAGCGGGAATTGCGCCTGAGCGCCGCCAGCGGGAGCCCGCGACACTCCGGCGACCATCACAGGGTGAAGCCCTCGCCCAGATAGAGCCGGCGGACGTTCTCGTCGGCGACCAGCGCCTCGGGGCTGCCGGCAAAGAGCACCTGGCCACCATAGATGATGCAGGCGCGGTCGACGATATCCAGCGTTTCGCGCACGTTGTGATCGGTGATGAGCACACCGATTCCGCGCCGGGCGAGATCCTGCACGAGGTGGCGGATATCGGCGATGGACAGCGGATCGATCCCGGCGAACGGTTCGTCAAGCAGCATGATCGACGGCTTGGCGGCCAGCGCGCGGGCGATTTCGCAGCGGCGCCGTTCACCGCCCGACAGCGCCATGGCCGCGCTGGTGCGCAGCCGCGTGAGGCTGAATTCCTCGAGCAGGCGTTCCAGTTCCTCGGCGCGCACGGCCTTGTCCGGCTCGTTCAGTTCGAGCACGCAGGCAATGTTCTGCTCGACGGTCATGCCGCGAAAGATTGAGGTTTCCTGCGGCAGATAGCCAAGGCCGAGAATCGCCCGGCGGTACATCGGCAGATTGGTGACATCGACCCCGTCCATCAGGATACGGCCCGAATCCGGCCGGACCAGCCCCATGATCGAATAGAAGCAGGTGGTCTTGCCCGCGCCGTTGGGCCCCAGCAGGCCGAGCACTTCGCCCTTGCCGACCGACAGCGAGATGTCGGTCAGGACGGCCCGCTTGTCATAGCTCTTGGCGATCGAGATCACTTCCAGCCCGCCTTGCGGGATCGGCTGGTCGGCGCTCATGCTTTCGGGCGAAGCGCTGGCGGGCCTGATGCGGTCGGATGGGGGGGCAAGATCGGTCATCGCCGACCGTTTAAGGTGCACTATCGGTCACTTCAAGCCGGGAAAGCGCGTGCGGAGCCCGGTTTGGCAAGTTTCCTGCATGGCAAGGCTATTGGCGGTGCGAACGTTGCTTGATCCGGTGCCCCATCAGTGATCTATTGTACCACACAAGCCAGAAACAAAAGGAACGGCATTATGGTCGAGGCCCGTGACGGGGGATCGACGGCAACGGTGGCGAGGAAGACCCGCCCGCTCGACTGGCGGCGCCGCATGAGCGACAATATTGCCTGTGCCCTGCTGGCCTACACCGCGCTGCAGATCTTCGTCACGATGGGCGCCTTGCGCGGGCAGTCGCAATCGTTGTCGCCCTATCTGGCGCTGGTGATGCTGGTTGCGGCGATCGTTCCAGCGTGCCGCCGGTTCGAACACCGCTGGAACCGCCTGAGTGACGAGCAGGCGCGTGACCCGGCGCTGCGCGGGCGGTTCAAGCGTGACCGGGCGGCGCTGTGGCTGCTGGCGATCGGGTTGCCGTTCGCGCTGACCGGGACATTCAAGCTGCTGGCGGCGGTTTTTACGCACTGACTGCTGGCAGAACCGGGCCGGCAGCGCTAGATCGCCGCGATGCTTGAACCTTCCGTCGCGCAGGAGCGCGCCTCTGTCCTTGTCGATCGTGCCCGCCGCGCCGGAGCCGATGCCGCCGATGCGGTCTATCTGGGCGACAGTTCCGAAAGTATCTCGGTCCGCCTCGGCAAGCTCGAGGATGTCGAGCGCTCCGAAAGCGAGCATATTTCGCTCAGGGTATTCGTCGGCGGCTCGGCGGCGAGCATCGGATCGAGCGATCTGGCCGATGCGGCACTCGACGAACTGGCGGCGCGGGCGATAGCGATGGCCCGGGCCGCGCCCGAGGACAAGTTTGCCGGACTGGCACCCGCGGACCTGCTGGCGAGCCCGCCGTTCGCGGATCTCGACATGCTCGACCTGGCAGAGCCGACCCCGGCTGCCCTGCGCGAAGCCGCAGCGGCGATCGAGGACGCGGCGCGCGCCGTACCGGGCGTGACCAACAGCGAGGGCGGCGGCGCCAGTGCCGGGCGCGGCGTATTTGCGCTGGCCACCAGCCACGGGTTCACGGGCGGCTATTCCTCGACCAGCCGGTCGCTGTCGGTCAGCGTCGTCGCGGGCGAGGGCGCGGGAATGCAGCGCGATTACGCCTGGCGCGCGGTCCGGCATGGCGCCGACCTGCCGACCGCGCAGGAACTGGGCCAACTGGCCGGCGAACGCGCGGTTCGGCGGCTCGCTCCCGGCAAGCTGGCTAGCGGTCCGATGGCGGTGATGTTCGACCCGCGGGTCGGCGGGTCGCTGGTCGGGCATTTGCTGGGTGCGATTTCGGGCGCCGCGATCGCCCGCCGATCAAGCTTTATGCTGGGCCGCGAGGACGAGCAACTGTTCGACAGCGCGATCACGATCATCGACGAACCGCACCGCCGCCGCGGGCTGCGCTCGAAACCGTTCGATGGCGAGGGGTTGCCGACGCGCGCCCGCACGCTGGTCGACGGCGGGCGGCTGACCGGCTGGCTGATGGACAGCGCGGCCGCGCGCCAGCTTGGCGGCACGCCCACCGGCCATGCCGCGCGCGGGGGCGGCGGGGCCCCGGCAATCGGCACGACCAACACCCATATCGCGCCCGGCAGCGTGACCCCGGCCGCGCTGATGGCCGACATCGCCGACGGGGTCTATGTGACCGAACTGATCGGGCACGGCGTGAACGGGGTGACCGGCGATTACAGCCGGGGCGCGTCGGGCTACCGGATCGTCAATGGCGAAATCGCCGGACCGGTGGCCGAATTCACCGTCGCGGGGAACCTGATCGACATGTTCGCCGCGCTGACCCCGGCGAACGACCTCGAATGGTACCGCGCGATCAATGTGCCGACCTTGCGGGTTGACGGGCTGATGATCGCGGGGGACTAGTCTCGTCTATATGGAGTAAATCGTTATGCGTGCGATCCTATTTGCAGCGATGCTCGCTGGGCTATCAACGTTAGCATCCTCGCCGTTGGAGGCTGCTGACAAGTCTGTTGATCAAGCGGTTCCAGAAAATGCGCAAATTGACACACTTGCGGACAAGTTTTTCGCGCTGTTGAAAAGCGGGAAGAGTGCGGAAGCCGCCACTTATGCATTCAGCACGTCGCCGCTGATGTCGGGGCGTACGGCTGACTTGCAATATCTTGTCGGGCAGATCGACAATGCCGTCAAAATCTATGGCCCGGTATTAGGCGCAGAAAAAGTCGATGAAGAGGTTCTCGGCACTGTTTATGTTAAACGGTTTTATATCGCCCGCCATGCTAATATGTTGACCCGTTGGGAGTTCGAGTTCGAGTTCGG
>JANLUV010000446.1:0-10028 GCA_031363685.1 Alphaproteobacteria bacterium
TCACAATTATTCCCTTTTATATTAGATAACACATTCAACTTGTTGCAATTAACTTAATAATGTAAAAGAAATACAGTCTGTTAAATCTACCGCCGGGCCGCGACGCCCACGATCCGCAGGCTCGCGGCGCTGGCCTCGCCCATGCCGGGGTGGTTGGCCAGTGTGCGCGGATCGGTGTTGAGCACCGCCGCGAGCGAGCCGAACCGCTGGACGAGGCTGCGGGCAAGGGGCTTGACGTCGCGGCGGGGAATTGCGGTCATCAGCAGGAATTCGATCACCTCGTGATCGGCCAGCGCATCGATCCCGCCTTCCAGCAGGCGCTTGCGCAGCCGCGCGCGGTGGCCCGAGGTGTCATGCGCCGGATTCCTGGTGCGTGGTCCGGCATCTGGCGCGCCGTCCGCCGGTTCGTCGAACAGCTTTGCGTCGGCCACCGGCAACTTTCCCCCGCCCTTGTGCGTTACGTGCGGAGCATTGCCTTTCAGGGGCCGAGGGCGCAAGTGTGAGGCGATGAGCGACGCGGCGGCAGCAGTACCGGCTTGGCCTGAGATGCAGGGGCCCGAGCTGGGCGAAGGCGAACGCCGACGCCGCTGGCTGCGCGTGGGCGGCGTGGTTGGCGGGGTGCTGGCGGTTACCGTTGCCCTGCTGTGGCTGACCCGCGACCGGATCGCCGACAATGTCATCGCCGGACACCTGCGGCAGATGGGCTTGCCGGGCACTTACCACATCGATTCGATCGGTCCGCGCCGGCAGGTGCTGAGCAACATCGTGATCGGCGATCCCGCGCATCCCGACCTGACCATCGAACGCGCCGAAGTGGAGATCGCGCCGCGCTTTGGATTTCCGGCGATCGGCCGGATCACGCTGGTCCGGCCCCGGCTGTATGGCACGCTGAAACAGGGCAAGTTCAGCTTCGGCAGCCTTGACAAGGTGCTGTTCGGCGGACCCAAGACCACCCCGTTCCGCCTGCCCGACCTCGATATTGCAGTCGAGGATGGCCGCGCCCGGCTGCTGTCCGACTATGGCGCGGTGGGGGTGAAGCTTGCTGGGCGCGGGGCCGTGCGCGGCGGGTTCTCGGGCACTGTTGCCGCAATCGCGCCCCGGCTGGCCGTAAACGGCTGCGGGGCAATTGGGGCGAGCCTGTACGGCACGCTCACCATCGCGGGCGAACGGCCGCAACTGGCCGGGCCGCTGCGGCTGCAGGCGCTCGATTGCGGGGCCGGCGGGCCGCAGCTGCGCGACGTGGCGATCGCGCTGGAGGGCACGGCCGACCAGGCGCTGGACGGTGGTAGCGCCACGCTTGGCATCGCGGCGGGGGCGATGGGTTTCGGCACGGCGCAGGCCAGCGGCCTCAATGGCAAGATCAACGGCACGTGGCGCAACGGGGCCTTGACCGCGCGCTATGACCTGCTCGGCCGGGGGCTGCAAACCCCGCAGGCGCAAGCGGCCACGCTGGCGGCCAAGGGGACCGTGCGGGCGCGCGCCGGCTTCGCCAAAACCGAGGTTGACGGTGCGCTGGACGGCGGCGGGCTGCGGCTGGGCGAGGGGCTGGACCGGGCGCTGGCCGATTACGAACGCGCGGGAGATGGCACCCTGCTCGCCCCGCTGCTGCGACAGGCCCGCACTGCGCTGCTGCGCGAAGGACGGGGGAGCAAGCTGGCGGCCGAATTCATCCTGCGCCGCGCGGGCGCGGAAACCAACCTCGTGGTGCCGCAGGGGCGGCTGACCGGCGGCAGCGGGGCGACCCTGCTGGCGCTGTCCCGCGTGCAATTCGCCAGTGGCGCGCCCGATGGCAGCACCGCGCCGCGCCTGGCGGGCAATTTCTCGACCGGCGGCGCGGGGCTGCCGCGGATCGCAGGGCGGATGGAGCGGAGCGACCGCGGCGATACGCTGGTGCGGATGACAATGGCGGATTACCGGGCAGGATCAGGAGTGGGTGAGGCGCGGCTGGCGTTCCCGCAACTGGTCGTCGCGCAGAGCCGTAGCGGCGCGCTGGGCTTTTCCGGCCTTGCGCTCGCCAGCGGCCCGCTGCCGGGCGGACGGGCCGAGAACGTGGCGATTCCGATCGATGGCAACCGTTCGGCCAGCGGCGATCTGGCGTTGTGGCGCAATTGCGCGGCAGTGCGGTTCGATGCGCTGGCCTATGCCAACCTCACGCTCGAACGGCATTCGCTGCTGGTGTGTCCGGGGCCGGAGTCAGCGGCGGGGCAGGGACGGGCAATCGTGCGCAGTGATCCGCGCGGCACCCGCATTGCACTTGGCGTACCTTCGCTCGCCCTCGCCGGGCGGTTGGGTGAAACGCCGATTCGCCTTACCAGCGGGCCGATCGGCTATGCCCGGCCCGGCGCGCTTTATGCCAGATCGCTCGACGTGGTGCTCGGCCCGGAAGCCACCGCCACGCGCTTCCGCCTTGCCGACCTCAAGGCGCGGGTCGGCAAGGATATCGCCGGGACGTTCGCCGGGACCGAGATGAAGCTGTCCGCGGTGCCGATGGACATCGTCGATGCCGGTGGATCGTGGCGCTATGCGGGCGGGCGGCTGGACGTGACGGGCGCCACCTTCCGGCTGGTCGATCGCGCCCCGGTTGCGCGGTTCGAGCCGCTGGAAGCCACCAGGGCAACGCTCACTCTGGTCGATAACAAGATCAATACCAGCACCTTGCTGCAGGAACCTTCGACCAGGCGCGAAGTTGCGCGGGTCGCCATCACTCATGATCTGGGCAGCGCGCGCGGCCATGCCGACCTGACGGTCGACCACCTGGTATTCGACAAGACGCTCCAGCCCGACATGCTCACTCGCCAACTGCTCGGCGTGATCGCCAATGCGAGCGGCACGGTGAAAGGCCGGGGGGTGATCGACTGGACCGGCGACAGCGTGACCAGTTCGGGCCGGTTTGGCACCAATTCGCTTGATTTCGCCGCCGCGTTCGGCCCGGTGAAGGGCGCGGCGGGGACGGTCGAGTTCACCGATCTCGTCAATTTCGTCACCCCGCCGCACCAGCGCCTCAAGCTTGCCTCGATCAACCCCGGCATCGAGGTGACCGACGGCGAGGTGCTGTTCCAGATGAAGCCCCATTCGCAGCTCGGGGTGGAGGGTGGAACGTGGCCGTTCATGGGTGGAACGCTGCGGTTGCAGCCGGTCGACATCAATATGGGTGTCGCGGAAACGCGCCGCTATGTGCTGGGTATCACCGGGCTTGATGCGGCCGATTTCGTCCAGCAGATGGACCTTGCCAACCTGTCCGCGACCGGGCGTTTTGATGGCACCTTGCCGCTGGTGTTCGATCAGAACGGCGGGCGCATCGAAGGGGGGCTGCTGACCTCGCGGCCGCCGGGTGGCACCGTCGCCTATGTCGGCGCGTTGACCTACAAGGATCTCACCCCGATTGCCAACTTCGCGTTCGATGCGCTGAAAGCACTCGATTATCGCCAGATGCGGATCGCGATGGACGGGGCGCTGGAAGGCAATATCGTCACCCGCGTGCGGTTCGACGGGGTGAAGCAGGGCGCCGGGACCAAGCGCAATTTGATCACCCAGCGGTTTGCCAAACTGCCGCTGCAGTTCAACGTCAACGTCCGGGCGCCGTTTTACCAGCTGATCACCTCGTTCAAGTCGATCTACGATCCCGCCTACGTGCAGGACCCGCGCACGATCGGGTTGCTCGATGCCCAGGGGCGAGCGGTGACGAAACCTGCCATCTCGGTTCCCCTGCCACCCGACGTATCAGCCGGAGGCGGTGTTCAGCCTCCAGTCAGTGAGAAACAGCCATGAAGGATCCAGAATTGACCGATCGGCTTCAGCCTGTGACAACCCGGTCCATGCAGGACCATCGCACAGGAAGCCGGTATCGGGGCCGCACGGTAGCGCAAGCTGCAGCGGTGTTGATGGGCAGTTCGATGATGCTGGGGGGCTGCGTTTCGGTAACCGCGCCGGACAAGCCCATCGTCATCGAACTCAACATCAACATCAAGCAGGAAGTGATCTACCGGCTGGCCCAGGATGCCGGGAACACGATCGACAAGAATAAGGACATTTTCTGATGCGTGCTGGTTCTTTCTTTCTTCGCGGTGCGGCTGCCCTCGCGCTCGGCGCGGCGGTGATGGGCACTGCGGCCGTCGCGCAGCAGCGCGACCCGGCCTATGCGGCGGCCCGCGCCGTCGGCATGATCGGCGAGAAGATGGACGGCTACCTCGGCTTCGTCGGTTCGCCCAGCGCCGACGTCAAGCGCGTGATCGATGATCTCAACATCAAGCGCAAGGCGGTCTACGCCCAGCAGGCGCAGACCCAGCACGCCACGGTCGAGGAATATGCCTTTACCTCTGGCTGCCTCGCGATCGTCCGTACCGTACCGGGCGAGAAGTATCAGGCGCCCGATGGTTCGTGGCAGACCCGCACCAATGCCGCGCCGCAGCGCGATGCGCGCTGCCCCTGACGGCAATCCAGCTCGCCCCCGGGTCGCTCGAACTACCCGGGGGGCTTGTTTGTGCGATGCACAATCTCGCCGTTGCACTGCCGGACAACTTGTTGACTCTGAATCCCTGCCCGCTTAAGGGGCCGGGGTCCTCGGCGGATGGGGGGAGCAAGTGCTGTGTTTTCACGCGAGGACGCGGGCATGAGCGACGAACCGTCCGAACGAGACCCCATCGGTGAAGATGCGCGAATTGACGTGCTCGGCAAGCGGCTCGACGCCGCCCGCGAGCGGGAAAAGGAACGGATCCGGCTGGCCAAGGGCGCAGAAGCCGATGCGAACTATCGCATGGGCAATCGCGTTCTTGCCGAGCTTGTCGCGGGGATCGGTGGCGGTGCGTTTTTCGGCTGGGTCATTGACCATTTTGCCGGAACGTCGCCTGGGGGTCTGCTGGTTGTGATGGCTTTCGGGATCGTCGTGGCCTTCAGAAATATCATTCGGATTGCGAACCAGCGTCCTGACTGACCCGGATTCCCGGGAAAGACAATGGGACGCTGCCGTGTAAATCTAGGCAGGCAAGAGGCAGGACGTGGCAGCCGAACAGGGCAAAGTCGACCCGATGCACCAGTTCAAGATCGAGCCGCTTTTCGGCACCGATCACTGGCAGATCGCAGGTTACCATATCCCCTTCACCAATTCAGCGCTGTGGATGGCAATCACTGTCGCCGCGCTGTTTCTGTTCGTGTGGGGCGGAATGAAGCGCCAGGTGGTCCCCGGCCGCTGGCAGATGGCCGTCGAAGCGTCGACCGGCTTCATCGACAACCTGCTGGCCGCCAACATCGGCCCGGCGGGCAAGAAGTATGTGCCTTACGTCTTCTCGCTGTTCATGTTCATCCTTTTTGCGAACATGCTCGGCCTGCTGCCGCTAGGCTTGGTCGGCATTCACCCGTTCACGTTCACCAGCCACTTCACCGTCACCGGCGTGCTGGCGATCATGTCGTTCGCGATCGTCCTCGTTGTCGGTTTCTCGCGCCACGGGCTTCACTTCTTCTCGCTGTTCGTCCCGCACGGCACGCCGATCTGGCTGCTCTGGCTGATCCCGTTCATCGAGCTGATTTCCTTCCTGGTACGTCCCTTCAGCCTCGCGCTGCGACTGTTCGTGGCGATGATGGCGGGTCACGTCCTGCTCGAGGTGCTCTCCAGTTTCGTCATCACCAGCACCAATTCCGGGCCACTGTGGGGCACGCTGGTCGGCATTCCCAGCTTTGCGTTGATGGTTCTCATCTCCGCGCTGGAAATCTTGGTGGCGGGCATCCAGGCCTATGTCTTCGCGCTGTTGACGTCGCTTTACCTCAACGACGCCGAGAATCTTCACTAATCGCGAAACCTCATCTTACGAAATCCACGGAAAAGGAGTTATCGAAATGGAACCTGCTAGCGCAAAGCTGATCGGTGCCGGACTTGCTGCAATCGGCGCCGGCATGGCCGCCATCGGCGTGGGCAACGTGTTCGGTTCGTTCCTCGAGAGCGCGCTGCGCAACCCGGGCGCCGCTGATGGCCAGCAGGGCCGCCTCTTCATCGGCTTCGCCGCCGCCGAACTTCTGGGCCTGCTTTCGTTCGTCGTGGCGATGATCCTGATCTTCGTCGTCTGACGAATACAAGGTTGACTGGCCGGGCAGGGCGTAGCCTGCCCGGCAGTTTCTGATGCGTCAGCTGCGGCTGTCCACCACGTTGAACCGGACAATACGATGCCACAAATCGCGCAGCTCCCCGAAACATTTGCCGGCCAGATCTTCTGGGCGCTGATCTTTTTCGGGTTCGTCTTCTTCGTCATCGGGCGGGGCATGGTTCCCAAGGTGATGGCAAACGTCGAAATGCGCGACAAACAGGTCGATGCCGACCTTGCCGCCGCCGAGGCAGCGCGCGCCGCCGCCGATGCTGATCAACACGCATGGCAGGCTCAGGCCACTCGTCAGCGTGACGAATCGCACGCGCTGATCGCCAAGGCCAAGGCCGAGGCGGCGAAAGCGTCGGATGTTCGTCTGGCGGAAGCCAACGGGGTGATAGAAGCACGCCAGGTCGAAGCTGAAACCCGCATCGCATCGGCCCGGACCGGCGCACTCGCCGAAATCGAGTCCGTTGCCGCCGAAGCCGCCACCGAAATTGTATCCCGCCTCGCCGGGATCCGCGTCGACGCCGCTGCCGGTGCCGCTGCGGTGAAGGAGGCTTTCCATGGCTGATATTGCTAGCCTTGCTATGCTCGCCGCCGGCGCCGTTCATGACGCGCCCGAACCGCTTGCGCTAGGCATGGCGTCTGCGGCGTGGATCGTGGCCGCTGCGATGGCGGTGCTGGTCGGAGTCGCCCTGTATCTCAAGGTGCCCAAGACTATCACTGTCGGGCTCGACAAGAGCATTGCCGCGATCAAGCACCAGCTTGAGGAAGCCAAGGCGCTGCGCGCCGAGGCCGAGGCCCTGCACAAGCAGTATGCCAACAAGATTGCGGATGCCGAACGGGAAGCGGCGGAAATGCTCGATCATGCCCGTCACGAAGCCGAAGCGATTGTTGCCAAGGCGGTGGTCGATACGACCGCGCTGATTGCGCGCCGCGAGAAGATGGCGTCGGACAAGATCTCCGCCGCTGAACTTGCCGCGATCCAGGACCTGCGCGCCACCGCCGCCACCGCCGCCACCACGGCTGCGAGTGCGCTGATCAAGGCCCGCCACGGCGCAGGTGCAGATAAGGCCTTGGTCGATTCCGCGATCGCCGAGATTAACTGACCGCCTGCTCGCCAGATTGATTTAACGGAACGGCCCTCGGAGTGCGGGGGCGGTTCTTTTTGCATGGGTGGCAAAGGGAGCTGCACGGGTGGGCGTCCCTTGATCCTAAGCCATACTGCTTGGCCTCGTTTTATTGTCGCCCCTGCGGAGGCCAGGGCGACAGAGAAATGGTCGCAGTCCCGCTCGGCGGAATACGGATCGGAGGTTTGGGCCGAGGGCTTCCGATAAAATCCCCATCAAACTGCATCGCCCCCCGTGACCTTGGGCCAAGCCTCGGCTAGAACGTGGCGCGAACATTCATGGCGCGGCGATGCTGACCAGACTATCAATCCGCAACATCGTGCTGATCGAGGCGCTCGATCTCGATTTCGCCGCCGGCCTTGGCGTGCTGACCGGCGAGACCGGCGCAGGCAAGTCGATCCTGCTCGATGCGCTGGGGCTGGTGCTGGGCAATCGCGCCGATTCCGGGCTGGTCCGCGCCGGGGAAGACAAGGCCAGCGTCAGCGGCTGTTTCGAATTCGCTGAACTGCCCGCTGGCATCGCGGCCGCGCTGGCCGAGGCCGGGGTTGAAGTGGAACCCGGCGAACCGCTGATCGTGCGGCGGCAATTGAAGGCCGACGGCGGCAGCAAGGCGTTCGTCAACGATCAGCCGGTGGGCAATGCGCTGCTGCGCGAACTGGCGCCGTTCCTGGTCGAACTTCACGGCCAGCACGATGATCGCGGCCTCGTCAATCCGCGCGGGCACCGGGCGCTGCTCGATCGTTATGCCCGGGCCGACGTGGCCGGGGTGGAAGCGGCATGGCGCAGCTGGCGGCTGGCCGAAGACCGGCTGGCGGTGGCCCGCGCCCGGGTGGCGCAGGCGT
Organism: Alphaproteobacteria bacterium; assembly: GCA_031363685.1. Lineage (GTDB taxonomy): Bacteria > Pseudomonadota > Alphaproteobacteria > Sphingomonadales > Sphingomonadaceae > Novosphingobium. The sequence continues at coordinate 8,047 of JANLUV010000446.1, forward strand.
CGGCCGATCAGGACTTGCTGCTCGCCTATCGGGCCGAACTCAATGCCTTGGCACCCGAAGTTGGCGAAGAGGAAGAACTCGCGGCGGCGCGCACGACGATGCAGAAGGGTGAACGGCTGACCGATGATCTGGCCGCATTGCATAAGTTGTGGGCCGGTTCGGATTCGGCGTTGGCCACCTTGCGCAGTGCGGCGCGGCGGCTCGACCGGATCGCGGCCGAGCATCCGCTGCTGGCCGAGGCGCTGGACGCGCTGGACCGCGCGGTGATCGAGGCGGGTGAGGCGGAAGACCGGCTGGCCCGCGCGGCCGAGGCGCTGGCCCATGATCCCCAGGCGCTGGACCGGATCGAGACGCGCCTGTTCGAATTGCGCGCGGCGGCGCGCAAGCATGGCTGCACGGTCGATGACCTGCCCGACCGGATGCTGGCAATGCGGGCGCAGTTGGAAGCGATCGAGGGCGGCGAGGCGGAAATCGCCGGGCTTGATGCGGCGGCGCACGAAGCCCAACTGGATTATCAGGCCCGCGCCGAGGCGCTGTCGATGCAGCGGTTCGAGGCAGCGCAGCGGCTGGATTCTGCCGTTGCAGCCGAACTCGCACCGCTGAAACTGGACTCGGCGCGGTTCCGCACGGCGGTGGTGCGGCTGCCGGATGATCGCTGGGGGCCGGGCGGGATCGATGCGGTGGAATTCCTCATCTCGACCAACCCCGGCGCTGAATTTGCCCCGCTCGGCAAGATTGCCAGCGGCGGGGAATTGTCGCGTTTTATCCTCGCCTTGAAGGTCGCTCTTGCGGAAGAAGGTGGGGCGGCGACGGTGATCTTCGACGAGATCGATCGCGGCGTCGGCGGCGCGGTGGCGAGCGCGATCGGGGAGCGGCTGGCGCGGCTGGCCAGCACCGGACAATTGCTTGCCGTTACCCACAGCCCGCAAGTCGCCGCGCGCGGCGGGCTGCACTACATGATTGAAAAGTCTAGCGAAGGTGTGGTCACCCGCACTTCGGTCCGCTTGCTCGATGCGGCCGGCCGGCAGGAGGAAATCGCCCGGATGCTGTCCGGTGCGGAGATCACGCCGGAAGCGCGGGCGCAGGCGGACCGGTTGCTGGAACGGGTGTGATGGCGGTTTCCGAGGCCAAGGCCGCTAATGAACTGATGCGGCTGGCGCGGGCGATTGCGACGCATAATCGGCTCTATCATGCTGAAGATACGCCGGAAATTTCCGATGCGGAGTATGATGCGATGGTCCGGCGCAATGCCGAACTGGAGGCGGCGTTTCCGCATCTGGTGCGGCCGGATAGTCCGTCGGCTGCGGTCGGCCATGAAGTCACGGCATCACCGTTGAGCAAGGTGGCGCACGAGGTGCGGATGATGAGCCTCGACAATGCGTTTTCCGATGAGGAAGTGGCTGAATTCGTTGCGCGAGTTCGGCGGTTCCTGGCGCTGCCGGAGGACGCTCCGGTCGCCGTCACGGCAGAGGACAAGATCGATGGGCTGTCCTGCTCGCTGCGCTATGAACAGGGCAAATTGGTCCGCGCGGCGACGCGCGGGGACGGGCAGGTGGGGGAGGATGTGACGCCCAACGTCGCCCATATTTGCGATATTCCGCAACAACTTGTGGGCGATATTCCAGACGTGTTCGAGATCCGCGGCGAGGTCTATATGGCCAGGGCCGACTTCGCCGCGCTTAACGCCGGGCAGGCTGAGCGGGGCGACAAGCTGTTTGCCAATCCGCGCAATGCCGCCGCCGGGTCGCTGCGCCAGAAGGATGCGAAAGTCACGGCCGCGCGGCCCCTGCGGTTCCTTGCCCATGGCTGGGGCGCCGCATCTGCGGTGCCCGAGCAAACGCAGTTTGCGATGATGCAGCGGATCGCGGCATGGGGGGTGCCGGTCTCGCCGCTGCTCGTCCGGTGCAACGACACTGCAGCGGCACTGCAACACTATTACGCGATCCGCGCAAGGCGCCCTGATCTGCCTTACGAAATCGATG
>JANLUV010000476.1:0-2580 GCA_031363685.1 Alphaproteobacteria bacterium
TTGGATATCGCAATCCATCACGGCTATGCTCGCGCCGAGCAATACCAGTCCATCCCATCGCTTCCTCCATCTTCTCGACAAAGACGGCTGAATCACAAGATGCTGGTATTGCTCAACAACTTTCGGATCGGGCTCTTAGGCGATCAGTCCATGCGGTAGCCCCCGTCGACGTTCAGGCTCTGCCCGGTGATGTAACTGGCGTCGGGCGACATCAGGAATGCCACCACCGCCGCCTGCTCGGAAGTCTGCCCACGCCGGCCCATCGGGATCGCTGCTGCGGTGTAGTTGGCCTTCAGCTCCTCGAGCGAGATCCCGGCCTTGTTCGCTCGGCGCTTCATCGTTCCTTCGAGCATGTCGGTGTCCACGGATCCCGGGCAGACGCAGTTCACGCGGATTCCGGCGGGCGCCAGCTCCAGCGCCAACTGTTGGGTAAGCCCGATTACCGCGAATTTGCTGGCGCAGTAACCGCCGAAGTTTGCGAAGCCGAAGCGGCCCGACAAAGCGGAGATGTTGACGATGCACGATGGTTTGCCATGCGCCAGCATAGCCCGCCCGGCGGCCTTAGTGGTGCGATAGACGCCGTTCAGATTTATGTCGATCGTCGAGAACCACAGTTCGTCCGGCATATCGACGATCGATGCTGCCGCCGCTTCGCCCGCCACCGCAGCGTTGTTGACCAAGCCCGTCAGCGGCCCCAGCACTCGCTGCCCTTCTGCAACACAGGCATTGATTTCATCTGTGTTGGTGATGTCACAATCCAGTGCGAGCGCCTGGCGCCCCATAGCCCTGATTTCCTCGGCCAGCGATTCCGCGCCACGCCATCCTTCGGCCTGCTCATGCGCCGGAAATTGCGATGGGTCGCGCCGGATCGCGCTTACCAGCACGTCCGCACCGTCCTGCGCCAGTCGAAGGGCAATCGCCCGCCCGATTCCGCGCTTGCGCCCGGCACCAGTGACCCACACGACCATGCCATCAAGCTTTCCCATGTTCTCTCCCGTCTCTCATGAATGGCGATCCAGCTGACCGATGATGCCGCCAGCGTTCAGGCATGGTGCGCGGGCGCACCATGCCTGATAATCTGTTGCAGTTCAGGCCGCCTCACGTCGCGTGCCTGCGTCCCACACCAGAGTATAAGGGGCCACGCTCTGGTTGATCCCGCTCGCGTAGGAAATGATGGTGTCCGGCGCGAGGTTGAAGTCGGGAATGCGCTTAAGCCATTCCTCTAGCGTCACGCGCATTTCCAGGCGCGCCAGGTGTTGCCCGGGGCAGAGATGGACGCCCTTGCCAAAGCTGGTAAGGTTCGGAAGCGGCCGATCGAGGTCCACTTCCAGCGGGTTTGCGAACTGCTTCTCATCGAGGCCATGGAGCACTGTCGGCGCCAGGATCATGTCGCCCTTAAGCAGCCGCACCCCCTCGAAGTCCTGATCGTGGCGTACCTCTCGCGCATCAGCTACGACCGGGAAACGACGCAAAAACTCCAGCACCGCCTTGGGTATCAGCTTGGGATTGCTCGCAAGTCGGTGGCGGAACTCGGGATTGCAGGCCAGATACAGCATGACAAAGGCCATGAAGTTCACGACCGTGTCGAGTCCGCCCACCAGCACCTGAATTGCCAGGTGCGATGCCTCCTCGTCGGTCACCGGCCGGCCGTTGATCGATCCGCCAACCAGGCTGCTAAGCAGGTCGTCGAGCCCTTTGCCGCGCCGCTCCTGAATGACCGGCCGAAGGTAGTCCTGCAACGCGGCAGTTACATCGGGCAGTGCCATGTCGCCGCCCGGGCGAGTGAACATGTCGGTCAGGTGTTTCAGCCGGGGCAGGTCCGCGACCGGCAGCTTAACCAGATCCATGAACATGCGCAGCGGCATCTGCTCGGCAAAATCGTGCGCGAAGTTGCACTGGCCCCGCTCGCGGAACCCCTCGATCAACTCAATAGCCAGGTCCCTGACCTGCCGCTCGATCCGGTTGACTGCCTTAGGAGTCAGGTTGGTGTTCATCACCGCGCGGTAGGGGGTGTGCGCTGGCGGATCGAGCGAGAGCGGGTAGAACCGGTAGGTTGTCCCCAGCGTCTCCTTCGGCACCAGGACCGTGTAGCTGCTAAATCGATCGTGATCGGCAAGGATCCGTTCGATAAGAGCGCCGCGCGTCGCGATCCAGTGCCCACCGTTGCGCGGGGTCCAGACCATGTCGAACGGGCTTGAATCCTGTAGCTCCTTCCAGACAAGGTGGAGCTCCGGCTGGTCGCTGGACGGGTTGTAGATGTCGAAATCGACAACTCGCTCGGCTGGAACGTTCGCCGGCCGCTCGACCACTTCGGCTGCATTGTCGCCCATAGTCGGTCCTCTCGTATTTTCTCGTTGTCCTCGATCACGTGGATGTGTCCCGAACGTGTGGCGTTCCTCGCCGCATCGGACCGCGTTACATCCGTGCGCTCGGCTGCGGCGGGGGGCAGATAGATGGCGAAGGTGGCTCTGGATCTCAGGATGAATAAGCGGCAATTACGACTTTAAGAAAACAAACTTTTCTGTCACTTATTAGCGAGTGCCGCCGCACATGCGCCATGACTGCACTGGTGAGGAGCGC